>JAYKHC010000013.1:0-34879 GCA_035285465.1 Cyanobacteriota bacterium | reverse complement strand
TCAGCCTCAGGAACAGGTCGCAGACTGCAGGGATCGACCAGCTCCACATAGTCCACGGAGAGCCCCGCTTCCTCAAGACGATCCCGGGTGATCCCAACCAGATCCTCAGCGCTGCGGGAACCGGCCGCGTGCAGGGATTGCGCCTTGGACAGAACACGCGGCAGGGCCAGCGCGCGATTCCGTTCGGCGGAGTTCAGATAGAGGTTCCGGGTGCTAGTCGCCAGGCCGTCAGGGTCCCGCACCGTGGAGCAACCCTCGACAACGAGGGGAATTGCCAGAGCTTCCACCATGTTGCGCACGACCACGAGCTGTTGCCAGTCTTTCTCGCCCAGAAACAAACGATCCGGACGCACCACCGAGATCAGACGGGCCAGGATCGTGGCAACGCCGTCAAAATGACCCGGTCTGCTGCGCCCACATAGACCACCCGCCAGACGTTCGGGAACCCGCACGCCAAAAAGATCCCCGCCTCGATGCCCAGGAAGCAGCTGGTCGGTGGCAGGTGCCAGGAGAACAGCTGCACCAGCCTGACTGGCCAGAGAGACGTCGCTCTGGAGATCGCGAGGGTAAGCCTGAAAATCCTCTCCAGAGCCGAACTGGAGGGGATTGACGAACACGCTCACCACGACCAGCGGAGAATCCTCCGGACGGCTTCGGTCGGGTGGTGTGGGGCGGGATGCTCGCCCGATCAGATGGTGATGCCCACCATGAAGGCCGCCCATGGTGGGCACGAAGTGAACTCTGGAGCGGCAATGCCGCCGCCAGTGGGCAAACTCCCGCAGGTTGGTGATCAGCTCCATCACGGGGGATGCTCCCACATCGAAAGCATCCCCGGCGGTAGGCCATTCGGGTGGATCAGTCGTTCCTGGGAAGGACTTCGAGCCTCACATCTGCCAGTCCACTGGAGATCAGCCCGAGTCTTCCGGCTGCACCGTGGGCAAGATCAATGACGCGGTTGCCATGGAAAGGACCGCGATCGTTGATGCGCACAACGGCCGAACGTCCATTCGAGAGGTTCGTCACACGAACCCGGGTGCCGAATGGAAGACTCCGGTGAGCGGCGGTGAGGGTGCCTGGGCGCAGCACCTCTCCACTGGCGGTGCGGTTCCCGAAGAAACCCGGTCCGTACCAACTTGCTCGACCATGACTGACCGCGACAGGAGCCTGTGGAACGGCGCGAGCAGCAGGAATCGCCGGTTCGCGGGCTGGATCGACATCCACGGTGCGGACCTCCTCAGGCTGGCCTTGAAGCTCGGCCTCAGGCTCTCCCTCTGCAGGGTTGGGGAGGGAAGAGGAAGGGCTCAGAGATTCGGATGCAGCAAGAGCCGTGCTGTGCTGCCAGAAGGAGAGCGTTGCTCCAGCTGCAGCAAAAAGGACAATGGCGTAACGGAGAGATTTGCGCATAACGATCGAAACTCGACCAACAAGGGCAACCACAAGCCAATAAGTGGTTCGCCGGCGATGACACTGCATAGAAATCGGACTTGCACCGAGGCAGGCAAGATTTCTGATGAAGAAATCAACTCACCGACAGAGTTCCTGAAGGGGGTTAACGACGCCGAAAACCTACGAGGCTTGTCCATACCGATCAGAGGCCTCAGTTCAACCTCTTCATGGATCAGAATTGGTGATCGGGCCAGCAAAGGCACACCGCTACTGGGGTTTTGCAGCGCCGGCAAGCCCCACCCCTATCAGCAAGCCGCATGGATGCCATAAGCTCCACTGACCTGTGCGCATGCCAATTCCTCAACCGACCACGCCTTGCCGGCCTTGGAGCGCTCCGGTGGTTTCCGGTCAACAGTTGAGGATCAACCGAACCCGTGATCAATGACGTGATGGATTACCGGAGCTCAGGGGTTGATGTGGCCGCCGGCCGGGCCTTTGTGGACCGGATCAGGGCCAGTGTTGAGTCCACCCGCCGTCAGGAGGTGATGGGGACCCTGGGGGGGTTCGGAGGTCTGTTCCGACTTCCGGAGGGAATGAGGGATCCCGTCCTGGTCGCGGGTACCGATGGCGTTGGCACCAAGCTGGAGCTGGCCCTCAGCTACGACCGGCACCACAGCGTGGGGATCGATCTGGTGGCGATGTGTGTGAACGATGTGATCACCAGTGGGGCCGACCCCCTGTTCTTTCTGGATTACATCGCCACAGGCCGACTCAGCCCGGATTCATTGGCGAGGGTTGTCGAGGGCATCGCTGACGGCTGCCGGCAGAGCGGCTGTGCCCTGCTGGGAGGTGAAACTGCCGAGATGCCTGGGTTTTATGCGCCCGGTCACTACGACCTTGCCGGCTTCTGTGTTGCGGCTGTCGAAGCCAGCAGACTGATCGATGGGAGCTCGGTCCGACCTGGAGACCGGGTGCTCGCCGTGGCCAGCAACGGAGCCCACAGCAACGGGTACAGCCTGATCAGGCGAATTGTTCAGAGCCAGAATGTCGATTCCCATACCCTTCTCCCCCGGGGAGAGGGCACCCTGATCGACGCTCTGCTCGCCCCGACGCGGCTCTACGGCGCGCTGGTGAAAACCTTCAGACAGGCAGGGCTGCCCCTGGCCGCCATGGCCCACATCACCGGAGGCGGCCTGCCTGAGAACCTGCCGCGTTGTCTGCCCGAGGGAGTTCATGCCCAGCTGGATCCCTCCAGCTGGGAGCGTCCCCCGCTGTTCCGGTGGCTGCAGGAAGCCGGAGACGTCCCAGAGGCGGATCTGTGGAATACCTTCAATCTGGGGGTTGGCTTCTGTGTTGTTGTGCCCCATACGTCAACCCGTGAAGCTTGTGAGCTGGCCCGAAGCGCCGGGCATCACTGCTGGGAACTCGGGGAGATCTGCCGGGGCCCCGCTCCCGTCGGGCAAGCCCTCGCAGGCCTTCCGGTCGGATGACCGCCACAGCGGAACCAGCACTGTGTCGAAGCCATGGCAGGTTCGGCCGGCTTACGGCAACATATGTGGGTCGCCCGTGGCTGCGATTGGATCAAATTCCACCTTGATCTGACCCTGTCACCTGCCCCAGAGCCCACTTCAAGGCCCACCGCCAAAGACCACCGGACAGGCCCCAGGCCAAGCCCCACGGGCCGATTCCCTCGGTCCACCCCACCGGTCAATCAGCTCACATTCAGGACTTACCGAAAAAGGTTCATAAAACGCCGATTAATGATGGATTCGCCCAGCGGTACAGACTTTCAGACCCGTTCGCCCGATCTCAACCAAGGTCCTGTCCTGCCACCGACCGGTGCCGGGAGATTCACCAGGAGGAGAAGCTCTGCCGGTCCGATTGATCCGAACCGCCCGAAACGACAACTGAGCTCAGCCCATGGGGGCTCGGGCAGCGGGCCCAAGCCCACCTACCTGACACTTCGCGACCACGGCAAGATCTTCGTTGCTGATCTGCCCCGCCTCTCAGACGGTCAGCTTGCCCACGTGGCCAAGGAAGCCCGCGAAGTGCTGGAGAGCCTCTCCAGACGCCTGCTTGAGCTTGAAGGTCAGGTCTGTCGAACCCAGGCGGACCGGGACATCCGCATCAGGGCCTCCACCAAACGGGATGTCACCGATCGTTTCATCCGCTCGATCGAAGCCGAACTGGAGCAGCGACGCAACAACCCGGTGCTGCGCTCGGCGGCCGGGGAGTCTCTGGCTCGGGCCTTTCTTCAGCTGGCCAGGCACAGGCTTCCAGGTGCCACCTTCGACTCTCTGCTCCAGGAAGCCCTCGCTGCCTGCGGTGAATCCAAGGCAGCCGGCACTGAGATCCGGTCGACGAGCTCGGTGGCCTCAGAACTTTCCGACAGCAGCTTCGATCCCTCCAGTGACCGGTCAGAACCCATGCCCGTGGTGCTCACTCCGGATTGCCTTCCCGAGGCCGTTTAATTCGCCACCGCCCCATTTCATCGACTCTGGAACGGATTGGCTGGCATCCTGACGGGAAGCCCCAGGGCCCGTTCATCCAGGGCCTGACGTTCTCCCTCGGAAAGCTCCTGATTCAGGGCCAGGCTCATTTCACCTGCCTGGGCCGGGCGTCGCATCCCGACGATCGGAAGGGCTCCATGGGCTCGGCACCAGTTGATGGCCACCCCAGCCAGAGAACATTGATGGGTTTCGGCAATGGTCTGCATCAGGGACAGCAAATCTGAAAGCGAGGGTTGCAACCGCTGAAACAGTGCACCCCGGGGAGCGCTCAGGTCCTCAAGACCCGCCCCGATAGGTCGGGCCAGCAATCCAAGAGCCAGAGGGCTGTAGGCCAGCAGCTGAACTCCGAGATCCCGACAGGTGTCCAGCATTCCCCCAGGGCTGAGGGCCTGAGGGCTGAGCAGCGAGAACTGAACCTGCACACTTGCCAGACGGATGCCACGGCTCACCAGATGGGAGTGGAGCTCCCGCAACTTGGCCGGTCCGAGATTGGACAAGCCCAGCTCCGCCACCTCGCCCTGCTCAACAAGATCTGCCAGGCCATCGATCAGTGGCAGCTCCTGCCAGGGGAGATAACGGGCTGTGCTCCAGTGCAGCTGTACCCGGTCGATCCGGCCCCCCAGGCGATCACGGGAGGCGTTGAAGGCCCTTGTGAATCCGTTTCTTCCCAGGCGCCACGGGAAAGGAGCCAGTTTGGTCGCCAGGCAGACACGACTCCGCAGCGACGGCGGCAGTCTTGAGACACACCGGCCCAGGATCGATTCACTGCGGCCTTCGAAACGGCCGGTTCCATAGGAGTCAGCCGTATCAACCAACCGCACTCCGGCTTCCACCGCCGCCAGGAAGGTGGCTTCAAGTTCATGGTCCTGGTCTGGGTCGTAGCCCCAGAGGAAGCGATTTCCCCAGGCCCACGTGCCCAGGCCGATCCCGGGATGCGCCATGGTGTGAACTGCCATCGTCACCCTTCACCCGCCCTACCAGGATGAGTCATCCCCAGGCGCCAGGGAGCCTGTACGGCCCCGAGGCCGACAACCATGAGGAGGCCTCGATCAGCCATAAGCCGATGGAGGAGTCACGATCCGAACCAGCCTGTGCCAGCGAGCCGATCCTCTGCCGACACTGCGGCCGTACAGCCAGCAATGGAATCAGCTGCGAGGGCACCTGCGTGGCCGATTCGGGATACTGAAGATGGACGGGGTCGTCCACACCGGATGCCTGTGGACCCTACCGGTGGTGTTCCTGGTGCTCGGCGGATCGGCGGCAGGCTTTGCCTCAGCTGAGAGCACCGGCGACAGCACCAGTTTCGGCCGATTCAGCAAACCGCTGACTCGCTGCACGGTGAGCACATCCGGACATCAGCACCAGGGGGAACGCTGCGGGGTCCTGCGCCTCGAACAGAATCTGGAGGGGATCCTCAGCGTGCGCTTCAGCCTCGATGATTCGCAGGGTCACTTCCGCGACCGGGATCTGGTCTTTGCAGGAATGCTCAGCCCGGACAGCCATCCCATGACCTGCAGCCAGGATGGACGTTGCACTCCCCAGTTCCCGGTTCAGCTCCAGGTCCAGGCCATGGCCAGTGGTGTCTACGACAGCAAGGGCATGGCGGCAGGGCTTCCCAGAGCCTGGCTGGCCCGGGGCCAGTGCATCGTTGGGTCGAAAAAAGCCCGCTGCGAGGCTGTCGACAACCAAGGCGCCAGGTGGAGCGCCGAAGGTTTCTTCTGAGCAGCCTGACATCTGAATCGAAGCCCTCAGCCGTGCAGCTTCACCCGCCATCGGCCAGAGTGATGGGGTTCTGAACCCACCATGGACAGCCCAACCTTCAACCTCGGAACCGTTCTGCTCTTCGGAAGCGGACTGTTCGTGATCGCCACCCTTTATTTCGGAACGCGAGGTGGTTACTACGACACCGACGATTATGACGGGAATGGTACAGCCCACTGACCCCCCCGCCGGGAGCCTTCCTGACTTTCCGATGTCCAGATCCCCATGGCCCGGTCCCGCTGCAAGCGACCTGGAAGTCCGTTTGCAGATGCGAAGCTGGCCGGAGGTTGAGAATTACCTCCGCACCTGCCGGGGTGTGATCGTGCCCATCGGCTCCACCGAGCAGCATGGGCCCACTGGGGCCATCGGAACCGATGCCATGACAGCAGAAGCTGTGGCCCTGGAGGTCGGACGCCGCACCGGTGTCCTCGTCACACCGGTTCAGCCCTTCGGGATGGCGGAGCACCATCTGGGTTTCGCGGGAACCATCAGCCTGCAACCGGCCACGCTGCTCGCGTTGATCCATGATCTGGTTCTGTCCCTGGCCCGTCATGGCTTCGAGCGCATCTTCGTGATCAACGGCCATGGTGGAAACATCGCCACCACCAGAGCGGCCTTTGCCCAGGCCTACGCAACCGCCACCAGCCGCGGTCTTCCCAATTCCCAGTCGTTACGGTGCCGTCTGGCCAACTGGTTCATGACAGCGTCCGTGATGCGTTCGGCCAGGGAGTGGTACGGAGATCGGGAAGGTCACCATGCCACCCCCAGCGAAATCGCGGTCACCCTGGCTCTGCAGCCATCGCTGGCCACCAAGCTCCACCCCCTACCGGAACCGGCGCCAGCAGGACCGATTCATGGCCCGGAGGATTTCCGAGCCAGGCATCCTGACGGTCGCATGGGTTCTGATCCTTCCCTGGCCAATGCCGCGCAGGGAGCCCAGTTGCTTGATCTTGCTGCCACAGCCTTGGTGGAGGATCTGAAGACCTTTCTGCAGGAGTCAACCTGATGAGCCGCATCACCGCCGACGACGTAAGAAAAGTGGCAGAGCTGGCACGGCTTGATCTGCCCGAACAGTGGATTTCCCTTTAC
The DNA here is from genome assembly GCA_035285465.1 of Cyanobacteriota bacterium. Taxonomy (GTDB): domain Bacteria; phylum Cyanobacteriota; class Cyanobacteriia; order PCC-6307; family Cyanobiaceae; genus UBA5018. Next base: position 28,133 of record JAYKHC010000013.1, on the reverse strand, counting down.
ACGGGCCAGCTGGAGCGCATTCTTGATTATGTAGCCCAGCTGGAAGCCGTCGACACCGATGGAGTGCCCGCAACCAGCCGAGCTGTGGAAGTAATCAATATCACGCGCCATGACCAGGTGCTTACAACTGATGCTCGAGAGCAAATCCTTGACGGAGCACCGGAACGCACGGGTGATTACATCCAGGTTCCCAGAATCATGTCAGAATGAAAATACTTAGCAAGGAAAATACTTAGACTAGAAAATGTTTTCAGAAATCCAGTGAAACCCTATCGAACCGGGGAAACGGCGGTTCGGTGCAGCAAGTCGAGGACGCGTCTCCTGGAATGCCGGGTCGGCATTAGAGCGGCCAGCGGCCTTAGCCTGCTTCGACGCTTGCGGTGACTGCGCACACCGAGAAAGATGTCGTAGAAAAAGTTGAGGGCATCAGCCTTTGTTTCAAACATGCCAAGCCTCTGAGGGGACCCTTTGGCATCCAGCAAGTGGGAGGTTGACCGGTAGGCAGGCTGGTATTCGAACCAGGGGATTGAGGGCCAGAGATGATGAATCAGGTGATAGTTCTGCCCCATGATCAACCAGTTCATCAATCGGCCTGGGTAAACGCGGGCGTTGTGCCAACGGTTTCGGGATTGGAAGGGACGATGAGGCAGATAATCAAAAAACAATCCCAGAGTGACACCCACCATCAAAGCTGGCGCGAACCAGCAGTTAAAGACGAAAGGCAAGAAATCAAACTTCACCGCGGCCAGAATAATCGTCACGAAAATCGCCCTGGCAACACCCCATTCAAAGAGCTCGAAGCGCTTCCATAGCTTTCGCCGAAAGAAAAACAGCTCGTGATAGAAGAAACGCGGGGCAATCAACCAAAGCGGGCCAAAAGTGCTGACAATATGATCAGGGTCATGCTTCGGATCATTCACATGCGCATGATGTTGTAGATGAACGCGAGTGAAGACCGGGAAACTGAATCCAAGCAGCAGCGCAGCGCCGTGGCCCATCACGGCATTGAGGATGCGGTCTGGATGGGCTGCGTTGTGGCAGGCGTCGTGAATCACGGTGCCTTCCAGGTGAAGCGCAAGGAATCCCAGCAGAAGCAACCAGGGCAGGGGCCACTGGCCAACGAACCAGCCATAGATGGAGAGAGCAGCCAGTCCGTATCCCCCAAGGAAAAGAGCGACCGTGGGATTCCATGGATTGGGAGGATCCAGGAACTGCTTCGGCACGGAACGGGGCAACGATTCAATCCGGCCGAGATCACCCATTCGACCGGGGTCGATCGTCGCTGAAGCCTGAGTCATCAAAAGGGGGTGACGCCCATCAGTTCATAGAGCTGCAACTTAGGCAAACGCCGAGGAAGGGCGAGACCGCTCACTAACACTTCTCCGGGCGGTTGGCCTTCCGCTCCCGAACAATGCTTCCGGAAGCAGATGCACCGAATGCCCACCGGGGGACTTGAACCCCCACAGCCGAAGCCACTGGAACCTAAACCCAGCGCGTCTACCCATTCCGCCAGGTGGGCTTGGCGATGACTTTAGGCAACTCACAATGGAGGTCAACCGCTTCCCGGCCATGCTGGCCACCCTCGGAGGCACCCTGGCCTTGCTGCTGGGGCTCGCCCTCCTCACCCTTCCTGTGCTGCTGCCGGAACTGAGTCGACCGCGCGATGCCGCCTGGGGAGCCGTTGTGCTGCTGCTCGGCCTGGTGCTGGTCACCAGCGCCGACCGCCTCACCGGCGCCCCGATGCTCGGGGTCCTGTGTGGGGCCCTGCTGATCGGTCGGCTCGCTGTCGAGGTGGGCCAGGGCCGTTGGTACAGGCTCACACCCGAAGAACGGCTGGCGATCTGGAGCCGGGAGCGCTGGCAGACAGCCCGTCGCCAGCTTGGAGAGACCGCAGCCAGACTGGCGAGCCTGGGCTCAGAGAGTCTGGCCCTGGCGAGAGACTGGATTCACACAAGGTCCAGGCCGCCGAGCACCGGCAAGCGATGGGTGCGTCCGGAGCAGCCGGCCTCGGCCGCACCCGGGCCCATGGGAGAGGACACTCCTTCCACCCCGATCCCTTCGCTGGACGCGGTGGATGCCCTCCTTGACGCAGCGCAGCAACCCCCTGACGACGGGGCGGGATAATCGCCTGTTGCTGCCACCGGCGACGTGACCGCCAGCCCGGCCAACTCCTACAAGGACACGCTCAACCTGCTGCAGACGCCCTTCAACATGCGGGCCGATGCCAGGCGGCGAGAACCGGAGCTCCAGGCCTTCTGGGCTGAGAAGCGCCTCTACGAACGGCTCAGCCGAGAGAACCCCGGGCCTTCGTTCACCCTCCATGATGGGCCGCCTTACGCCAACGGGGCCCTGCACGTGGGCCACGCTCTCAACAAGATTCTCAAGGACATCATCAACAAGACAGCTCTGCTGCAGGGCCGCAGGGCTGTGTTCGTTCCAGGCTGGGACTGCCACGGGCTACCCATCGAGCTCAAGGTGCTGCAAGGGTTGAGCAGCCGCGAACGCCAGTCATTGACGCCCGGGACCCTCCGAGAGAAGGCCCACCGCTACGCCCTGGAGCAGGTGGAAGTTCAGAAGAGCGGATTTCAGCGTTGGGGGATCTGGGGAGACTGGCAGGCCCCGTACCTCACCCTGAACAGGACCTATGAGGCTGCCCAGATCGGCGTGTTCGGCGCCATGGTGCTGGCTGGACACATCTACCGAGGCCTCAAGCCCGTTCACTGGAGTCCAAGCTCACGCACGGCGCTGGCGGAAGCCGAGCTCGAGTATCCAGATGGACACGTTTCCCCCAGTGTCTATGTGGCCTTCCCTGTGGAGAACCTTTCACAGGACCTGATCTCGAAGCTTGGGGAAGCCGCTGTGAACCTGTCCCTGGCGATCTGGACCACCACTCCCTGGACGCTGCCCGCGAACCTCGCCGTATCGGTCAACGAGCGACTGGAATACGCGATCTGCCGAGTCCAAAACGAATCGACGTCCGGCATCCGTCACCTTGTGGTGGCGCATGCACTGGTGGAACAGCTCGAGAGCACCCTGCAGGTCAGGCTGACGGAACGGGTCCGGCTGAGGGGAGCCGAGCTTGAAGGAGTGCAGTACCGACTGCCGGTACTTCAGCGCAGCGGCCGGGTGGTGCTCGGGGGTGACGCCATCACCACCGAAACCGGCACAGGCCTTGTGCACACCGCTCCGGGACACGGAGAAGACGATTTCAACACAGGTCGGCGCTACGGCCTGCCTGTGATCTGCGCCGTTGATGAGGCCGGGAACCTCACCGGTGAAGCGGGCCCATTTGCCGGACTCAATGTGATGAAAGACGCCAACCCGGTCATCATCACTGCTCTGAAGGAGACCGGAGCGCTGCTGGGCGAGCGTCCTTACGAACACCGTTACCCCTATGACTGGCGCACCAAGAAACCCACCATCTTCCGCGCTACGGAACAATGGTTCGCATCGGTCAAGGGATTCCGCGAGGCAGCCATGGAGGCGATCGCGGCAGTGAACTGGCTGCCCGCCAGCGGACGCAACCGGATCGAAGCGATGGTGAGCGAACGCGGGGACTGGTGTATCAGTCGACAGCGCATCTGGGGGGTTCCCATCCCGGTGTTCTACCACCGCGAAACGGGAGAGGTGCTGCTCAACCAGACGACGCTGCATCACATCCAGTCCCTGATCGGTGAACACGGATCAGACATCTGGTGGGAACGGGAGGAAAAGGATCTACTCCCGCCCTCCTATGCCGATGAAGCTTCGCTGTGGCGTAAGGGCACCGACACGATGGATGTCTGGTTCGACTCAGGCTCCTCCTGGGCAGGGGTTTTGGGTGGCCTGCAGAACGGCACAGCGATGGCATCCGAGCTGACCTATCCGGCCGACCTCTACCTCGAAGGAAGTGATCAACATCGAGGCTGGTTCCAGAGCAGCCTGCTGACCTCGGTGGCCGTCAATGGCCGAGCCCCTTACCGGCAGGTGCTCACCCACGGCTTCACGCTGGACGAGAAGGGGCGCAAGATGAGCAAATCACTGGGGAACGTCGTGGATCCCACAGTGCTGGTAGAAGGCGGAAAAAACGAGAAACAGGATCCCGCTTTCGGCGCCGACGTCTTACGGCTTTGGGTGAGCTCAGTGGATTATTCCGCTGATGTTCCCCTGGGCCCAGGGATCGTGAGACAACTGGCAGATGTCTACCGGAAGGTGCGCAACACAGCCAGGTATCTGCTGGGGAATCTTCACGACTTTGACCCCGCTCTTCACTCAGTCCCGCTGACTGAATTGCCTCTACTTGATCGCTGGATGCTGGCTCGAACCGCCGACCTGATCGACAGCGTAACCGCAGATTTTCAACGCTTCGAGTTTTACCGCTTCTTTCAGGCTCTCCAGAATTTTTGCGTTGTTGATCTCTCAAACGTTTATCTCGACATTGCCAAAGATCGGCTCTACGTGAGCCGCGCTGATGCCTTCCGCCGTCGAAGCTGCCAGACCGTACTCAGCCTGGTCCTGGAGAGATTGGCCGGCCTGCTGGCCCCCGTCCTCTGCCACATGGCTGAGGACATCTGGCAGAACCTTCCCTACCCGGTGGAGGAATGCTCCGTGTTTGAGAGGGGTTGGCCCTCGGTTCCCACCGGCTGGAGAACTTCCGACAGCCTTGACTACACACCCGAGAGACACGCCTTGATCAAGGAGCTGCTGCTGGTGCTGCGGCCGCTGGTCAATCGCCAGCTCGAGCAGGGACGCAAACAGGGACAGCTCGGCGCATCGCTGGAAGCCGGGGTTCAGATCGTGATCGCTGCCGGGGATCCCCGCCATCCCATCGCCGATGCCCTGCAACTGCTGGATGGCAGCCCCCACCCCGAGGTGGACAACCTGGCGGACTGGCTGTTGGTCTCGAGCCTGCAGGTGGGTGGCCCCATTCCGAACGGAGTGCTCACCGAAACGAGCGAAGCGGGCCTGACCCTACGGATCACTGCCGCACCCGGGCACAAATGCGAACGTTGCTGGCACTTCGCCCTGGACATCGGCCAGGACAGCAGACATCCAACGGTGTGCGGGCGTTGCCTGGAGGTTCTCGTGGGCTAGCACCAGGCCGCCGGATCGAGGAAGGCAGACACGGGCAGCGCTTCGGTGATGGGCTGTTCGGGCTCCGCGGTAAGGGGACCTCTCAGAAGTTCTGCACCGTTGATCGTGCTGCCCTCAGGCAGCACGGACACATCCGGATCGACAGCCGTGGGGTGGGTCACGCTGCTGGAGAATCCGCGGAACACCAGCAGCTCGAACGGCTCTGACCGCTCCCCTCCCGCCCGGGGATACCCGTTGGGATCGACCGGCAGATGCCCCCGGAGCCGCAGCACCCGGTCCGGCCGATCACGGCTGATGGCCTCCAGGCCGGCCAGCATCACATCGGCTTCCACGCGTCAGAAGCCTCCTGCCACACGGCCGAACTTCGGCAGACGCACCAGAAGCCACTGCAGCAGACCCACAACGAAGCCCACCAGTCCGAGCCAGCCGACAAAGGCGGCAATGGCAGGGGTCCAGCTGCCGCCGAAAATGAAGCCGAAAATCCGCTCGACGAAGCGATGCAGCTGCTGGGGCGGTTGCAACCAGGCAGCGCAGCTCGGCGACGAGAGGGCGGCTGGGGAGAGGCAGCGCAGTGCCGTCAGACTGAAGCATGCGCCGAGAATCCCCCAGTAGGTGAGGCTCCATCGCCAGATCCGGATCGTGAGCGGCAGGGCCCGCCACGGTGGCAGGTCCTCCAGCTCCTCATTGAGGTCCACCCAGAACCAGACCCCCACCACGAGCAACAACTGGGCGATCACGGCGATCACGAAACCGATGGGCCGACTGTCGGTGAGCAGCAGGGTGGTGATCAGCAGCAGACTGGCGAGCTTCCAGTAAATGCTGAGGAGCCGCACGATGGCGCCTTCACGTCTCAGGCCAGCCCAGGCCAGCAGAACCAGCGGCAGGCCGACTGTGAGCAGCACGGCCAATCGGTAATCAAGCCAAACGAGAGTTTGGTGGAAGGCTTCCGGCACAGGCCAGGTTCGGGAAGCGCCATTATCCGCGCCTCCATGGGGGCGATAGGGTCCATCGCCATGGCTGGTCTATCCCTCACTTCGTTCTGGCCCCGCCGTCAGGGGGGGGCCTGGTGCCGTACGGCCCTCGCCAGCACCCCTTCCCTGGAAGCCGCCGTGGAGGGGATCACCACCCAGCTGCGTGGCTGCGAGACCGCTGACCTGGCCCTGGTCTTCTGCTCTGCCAGCTATGCCAGCGACCTACCTCGACTGCTCCCCCTGCTGCGCAAGGGTCTGCGCGCGCAACACTGGCTCGGCTGCCTCGGTGGTGGGGTCATCGGCGCCGGAGCGGATGGAACTCCCCATGAACTGGAGAAAGGGCCCGGCCTCAGTGTGACCCTGCTGCGCCTGCCAGGAGCGCGGCTACAGCCCTTCTCCATCGATCCGACAGAACTCCCCGATCTCGACGGCCCCTCGGAACCGTGGCGTCAGCTGGTGGCAGGACGCAGTCCTGCCGGTCAGCCTGAGGAGTTCAACGGATCCTGTTCCATGCTGTTGCTGCTGGATCCAGCCTGCCCAGGCATCAATGACCTGATCAACGGCCTCGATTACGCCTTCCCGACGGCGACCAAACTGGGGGGGATCGCCTGCCAGCACAGTTCTCCCCATGGATCCCTGCTGTATGACGAGGAGGTTCGTGGTGGGGCTGTCGGCTGCCTCATCGACGGTGCCTGGTCTCTGGAAGCTGTCGTTGCCCAGGGATGCCGCCCGATCGGCCCGGTGCTGGAGGTGGAGCAGGCCCAGCGCAATGTGGTTCTGCAGGTGAGCGCCCCCGGCCATCGACCGAACAGTCCTGTGGCGGCTCTGCAGTCGATCCTCACCCAGCTCAGCCCCCAGGAGAGGGATCTGGTGAAACACTCGCTGTTCCTGGGTGTGGCCCGAGAGGATTTCAGCCTGGCCGGCCATCCAGATGGAGCTCCCGCCACTTTCCTGGTGCGCAACCTGATCGGCGTTGACCCCCGTAATGGGGCGGTTGCCGTGGCCGAGCGGATGCGCGTGGGCCAGCAGGTTCAATTTCACCTGCGCGATGGCAGCACCTCCCGTCAGGAGTTACAGAGCGTGCTGGAAGCACTCGCTCGTCGGCATCCCGCACCCCTGGGGGGATTTCTGTTCACCTGTCTCGGCCGCGGCCAGGGGCTGTATGGCGAAGCCGATGGTGATGCCGGCCCCTGTCACGCAATCTTTCCCGACCTGCCCCTCTCGGGCGCCTTTTGCAATGGCGAGATCGGACCGATCGGAACGACGACCCACCTGCATGGCTATGCCGCCAGCTTCGGTTTTCTGGTTCCGAACCCGACCTGATGGTGCGCCAGCACGTCAATCCTCTGAGCGCCTTCTTTCAGACGCCGAGGCTCCTTCCACCCCCGGCCGATCTGTTCATCGATACCCGCCTGCCCATCCACCTGGATATCGGTTGCGCACGGGGACGTTTCCTGATGGGGATGGCCCGGCAGCGCCCTGACCGCAACCATCTGGGCATCGACATTCGCAGGGCCCTGGTGGCCGCTGCGGAGAACGAACGTCAGCTTCTGGAAATCACGAATCTCCGTTATCTGTTCTGCAATGCGAATGTGAGCCTGGAAGACTGGTTGGCGTTGCTTGCCCCGGGCCAGCTGGAGCTTGTGACTGTTCAGTTTCCCGATCCCTGGTTCAAGACCAGGCATCACAAGCGACGAGTTCTGCAGCCAGCCCTTCTGCAGGCCATCAGCATGAACCTGCAGGAAGGCGCTCAGATCTTCATGCAGAGCGATGTGCGGGCCGTGATCGATCCCATGGTGGCCCTCACAGAAGCATCCGGCTGTTTCGAGCCCGCCTGCTCCGATCAGACTCCCTGGCTTCTCCACAACCCGTTACCGGTTCCGACAGAGCGGGAAGAACATGTGACCAGGCAAGGACTGCCGGTTTACAGGGCCCTGTACCGCCGCACATCATCACCCGCTCCCGACCTTTCCACCCTGGAGGCTTGCTGGAACCAAGGGCTGATGCACAGGGATAATCCGGCCAGACAAGCGGCTTCAGCCGCCGATGGGTGCGAATGACATCGCCACTGCCCCCGATCCCCTGGCTGCTGCGCTGGCAGGGGGTGCTGGCCGGGAGCCACGCCGGACCGCTGGCGGCCCGCCTGCCTCTTGTCGCTGGGGCAGTGCTCTGCTCCCTGATGGCCCTCCTGCCGCTGATCAGTCGGGAGGGACTGAGCCTGCTGATCGGCGCAAGCGGGCTGCTCTGGGTGCTGTGGGCCCTGCAGAAGCCGGCCGGCGGTATCGCCCCGATCAATGGCTGGCTCCTGGCCATCCTGGCCGTGATGGTTCTGGCAACCGGTTTCTCGCCTGTGCCGATGGCTGCCGCCAAGGGACTTCTCAAGCTGGTGAGTTATCTCGGGGTCTATGCCCTGATGCGCCAGCTGCTGGCAGCCTCACCTGTGTGGTGGAACAGAATCCTGGCCGCTCTGCTGACGGGGAGCCTGGCCAGCAGCGTGCTCGCAATCCGCCAGCTCCACGGAGATACCGAGGAACTGGCCCGCTGGGCCGATCCCAATTCCGTGGCGGATGGGACGATCCGGGTTTACGGCCCCCTGGAGAATCCCAACCTGCTGGCGGGATATCTGATCCCGATTCTTCCTCTGGCGGTGGTGGCGCTGCTGCGATGGCGTCACGTGCCGGCTCGGCTGTTTGCGCTGAGCTCCCTGCTGCTGGGTACGTCGGCTCTGGTTCTCAGCTACAGCCGGGGAGGCTGGATCGGCATGGTGGGAGCTCTGGGCGTCATCGGGCTGCTGCTCGCTCTCCGCCGGACACGCTTCTGGCCAACACGGTGGCGACGGCTGTTTCCGGTGCTGCTGATCGGTGCTGGCGTGGCCCTGCTGGTGGTGGCTGTCACGCAGGTTGAACCGCTGCGCATCCGGGTCATGAGCCTCGTGGCCGGCCGCGAGGACAGCTCGAACAACTTCCGGATCAATGTCTGGATCGCGGCCCTGCAGATGGTTCAGGACAGGCCCTGGCTGGGGATCGGACCCGGAAACAATGCTTTCAATCTGATCTATCCCCTTTACCAGCAGCCCAAGTTCAATGCCCTCAGTGCTTACTCCGTACCCCTCGAATTGCTGGTGGAAGGGGGAGTTCCAGCCCTGATCGTGAGCCTGGGGCTGCTTCAGCGCTGCCTGCGCAGCGGCCTGGCTCAGCTCCGAGGGGAGTCGAACCTTGCCCTGCCGGCTCTTGGAGCCCTGGCCGCGATCGCAGGCCTCTGCCTGCAGGGTGCGACCGACACCATCTTCTTCAGACCCGAAGTTCAACTCACCGGCTGGTTCTGCCTGGCCACCCTGACCGTGGCCGATGCCGGTGATTCCTCACCATGAGCGGCCTGATCGCCGGCTTTGATGCCGGACAGACCCACACCCGCTGTCGGCTGGCCCAGATCGGACATCACCGCGACTGGCGGCTGATTGCGGAGGGAGAGGGAAGCGGGGTGAGCCACCTGGCGGCTCTGGGAGGGCAAGAGCGCTTCTGCGAAGCTCTTCGCTCAAGCCTTCAGGCAGCCCTGGCAGCTGCTGAAAGAAGCCTGAAGGAGTCGGCCCCCCATGGCCGGGGCGCTCAACTTGTTGCTGCAGCTGTGGGCGCCAGCGGCATCGAGCAGGACACGGTCGTTCAGGATCTGGCCTGGACGCTGGCCGGACAGACCCTGAGCCTGGCCAGGAATCGCCTCTGGGTGAGCGGCGACGAGCGCACGGCTCTGCGCGGAGCCCTCGGGAATCGCCCCGGTGTGGTGCTGATCAGCGGCACCGGTTGCATTGCGGTGGGACAGGACGGATCGGGACGGCAGCATCGATGCGGAGGCTGGGGCTGGCTGCTCGATGGAGCCGGATCCGCGCTGGACATCGGCCGGGATGGCCTGGCGGTGAGCGTTCAGATGGCGGATGGACGACGAAGTGATTCGCAGTTGCGCGAACGGCTCTGGGAAGCGCTTGGAGCCAGCACGGCCCAGGACGTCAAGACCGCAGTGGTGGCACCCGGATTCGGCCCGGCCGGTTTCGCCGGAATGGCGCCGGTGGTGGCACGGGCTGCCGCAGAGGGTGACCGGGAGGCCCTCCGGATTCTTGAACGCTCCGCCAGGGCCCTGGCGGAGATGGCGATCACGGTCTCGAGGTCACTTGGGCTGCAGGCACCTCTGATCTGTCCCGTCGGCGGAGCCGTCGAAAACCTCATGGTCCTCAGGCAAGAGCTGGAACAGACCCTTCACACCCTGTGTCCTGAGGCGGTCATCAAGGCACCTCTGGCGGATGCCTGCACCGGGGCCCTGGCTCTGGCGGCGGAGCTGACCGCTGAGTGATCCGCCGATCTGATCTCAGGCAGTCTCCTGATTCTCTTCCAGATGCTCAGGGCCTGACGCGGTCAGCATGAGGTCCGGAGTCGCAGCACCCGTTCCATGCTGAACACCTGGCGACCGACTGTCCTCCAAGCTCGGTTACGCCGATTCCTGAACGATGGCGCCGCGTTCCGGGAGCTCCGGGGCTGGCTGCCGACCATCGCCACCACAGGACTGATCAGTTCGGCCGTGATGCTGACAACGGCACTTCAGACTGAGCGGTATACAAACGAGCTTCTGAGCGGATTCGCCAGCGAGCGGATTCGACAGATCGCTGACGATCTGACGGCTGAAACCAATGACTGGGCGGTATGGGACGAAACCCACAACCACCTGCTGGGACGGAACCCCGACTACTTCGAACGCAACTACAACCTGTTCAGTTTTTCGCGAAGCCCCTTCGTGGCGATCTTTGATCAGCGAGGGAAGCTGGTGGGCAGTGCCACCTACAACGCCAGCGAAAAGCTCGTGCAGCGCCTTCCAGACGCCGCTGAATCCGAGCTCGCCGATCTGATTCCCCCGGGGGATCCTCTGAAGGCCATGACCTTCATGACTCAGTTTCAGGGGAAGCCTTACCTGATGTCCGCTCAGCCTGTGCGCTCCACCAGAATGGAAGGAGACCCGACAGGGCGTCTGCTGTTCGTCCGCCCCCTGGCCGGCAATCAGGCCAGGGATCAGGCCAGCGCCAACCGAGCAAGCCTCCACAAGGCCCTGGGCATCCGACGTCAGGCCTTCCTGCCGATGGAACAGGCCCGTGTGCAGGCCAACCGGGCAACCCACCCTCTGGGACCGCTCAGACGCCTGGTTCCTCACGAGAGCTGGAGTGGTCAGACGAGAATTGTCCAGCTGATCGAGCGCATCCCCAGCGAACGGATCGCCGCTGTGGAAGGAATCGCCGGGCTGATGGTCGGTGGGGTGATGCTCGCGGTGGTGATGGCCACGCGCTCGAGCCTGACACTTCGCGCCAGCCGTTATCAGACCCTGCGAGCCGAACGGACGCGACGGCACATGGATCGAACCCTGGCCCATCAACGCAGTCATGACCAGCTCACAGGCCTGCTCAGCGACATCGGCATGGAAGAAGCCGTCGCCAGGCAACGCCAGAGCTATCCCGACTTCGTACAGGCAGTGGTGGTGCTGGATCTCGACCATTTTGCGGTGGTGAACAGTGCACTGGGACGCTCCGGTGGAGATGCTCTGCTGCAGAGCTTCGGCCGTCAGCTCAAGGTTCTGAATCACCCGAGTGCCTGTGTGGCGCACCTGGCAGCCGACCATTTCGCCTGTGGGCTGGTCAGCACCAGTGACGCCGCCCTGCAGGCCGAGGTGGCCTCGCTCTCCGAAGCGATCAACAATCTGGCCTTCGAGGTCGGTGGTCACACCATTGATATCTCGGCCAGCGTCGGGGCGTGCCCCCTCGGAGACGGAGATGTGAGCCAGGCGCTGCATCACGCCTCCATCGCCTGCTCCCTCGTGAAGCTGGCGGGAGGACGCAGCCACCAGTTCTTCGGGGAAGAACGCTCGAGCACCCTCAGCTACCTCGAGATGCAGCGCATGAATGAGGCCCTGCTCGCTGCGATCCGGGATGAACGGATCAGACTTCATGCTCAGCACGCCTGGCGGCTCCAGGGCTCCCCGGAGTTGCCCTCGTGCTACGTGGAATTGCTGGCCCGGATCCACCGACCCGAGGGTGGTGAGGCCTACTGGAGCGAACCTCTGCTGGAGGCAGCTCAGTTCTGCGGGAGTCTCACCCGCCTGGACGAACACATCCTCGGATTGGCCTTCGCACAGATCGGCACCACGCTGAGCGATCCGCAGCGGGCCCTGGCGGCCAGGGATCTGGTGTTCGCCATCAACATCACTGCTGACACCCTGCTGGGGAAGGAACTTCCCGCCCGCCTGGATCAACTCCTGCAGCGCGATGGTCTGGAACCCGCCCAGATCTGTCTGGAACTCACCGAACAGGCGGCGCTGCGCGATCCAGGGGCTGCGATCGTCAGGATGCGCCAGCTGCGGCGGATGGGATTGAAACTGGCTCTCGATGACTTCGGCACAGGCACCACCTCGCTGGGCTATCTGCGCGACCTTCCGCTCGACTATGTGAAAATCGACAAACGGTTCATCTGGACCTTTCAGGAAGAGACCACCAGCAGACTGGTGCTGGAGTTCGTGGTGGAACTGAGCAAGGAGATCGGCTTCCAGACCGTGGCCGAAGGGGTGGAGGACAGGGACATGCTGGAGCAGCTGCGGCAACTGGGTATCTCCATCGCTCAGGGGTACGTCACCACACGCCCCCGTCCCTTCCTGGCTGACCCCACCGGATGGATCTTCGCCGATGCGGGCGATCCCGATCGTCGCCTGGAGGTCATGGCGCGCTGAGATGTTTTCGTACCAGAGCGGCCAGTTCCGTGCACCAGTGGTCCACATCCCGCTGGTCGGCAGCTTCCACCATCACCCGAAGCAGAGGCTCGGTGCCGCTGTCACGAACCAGCACCCGACCGTGGCCCGCCATCGACCGTTCAGCTTGGTCGATGGCCGCCATCAGCGGCTCGCAGCCTCGCCACCCCCTTCGGCTGGAACGATCGGGGACCGTCACGTTCACGAGCTTCTGAGGGTAAGGATCAAAACTGTGATCACGCCACTCAGCCAGTGAAAGCCCCTGGCCGTGAACCAGGGTGGCGACCTGCAGCGCCGTCAGCAGACCATCGCCGCTCAGACCGTGCCGTGCTGAGAGAATGTGACCCGACTGTTCACCGCCCAGGGCCGCCCCGAGCTTCTCCATGGCGGCATGCACGTACTGGTCGCCGACCGCAGTGCGCTCCAGCACACCTCCCAGATTCCGCCAGGCATTCTCAAAACCGAGGTTGCTCATCACGGTGGCCACGATCCGCTGATCAGGCAGTCGCCGTTCAGCCATCAGGGCCCGCCCCCAGAGGAACAGGATCTGATCGCCATCGATGACACGGCCTCGGCCATCCACAGCCAGCACCCGGTCTGCATCTCCATCAAAGGCGAACCCCATCGCGGCGCCCTGTTCCAGAACCGCGGCCTGAACACCCTCAAGGTGGGTGCTGCCACAGCCCTGGTTGATCCGGCTGCCTTCCGGGCTTCCATTGAGAACCGTGAGATCGGCACCCAGCGCCCGGAACAGTCCTTCCGCACAACTGGTGGCCGATCCCCAGCAGAGATCCAGCACCACGCTCACTCCATCAAGTCGGCATCCGCTGACGCTCTCCAGCAGCGCCTCCCGATACCCCGCGAGCAGCTCGCCGCGTTGATGGATGGTTCCTGTTCCCGCAAATCCCGCAGCTGCCGGTTCTCCGGCTCCATGCAGCCCGGCCTCGATGCGGGCTTGCTGCTCCTTGCCGAGCTTGGCCCCACAGCTGCCGAACACCTTGATCCCGTTGTCATGAGGGGGGTTGTGGCTGGCCGAAACCATCAAGCCACCACTTGCGGAGATCCGCCGCACGGCCCCTGGAACGGCAGGCGTGGGACAGAGCCCAAGCTCGAAGACATCCCGACCAGCAGCCGTCAGACCGGCAGCGAGTGCCGCCACCAGCATCGGACCGCTGTTGCGCGAATCCATGCCGATCAGAATCGGCCCACCTTCCGGGAGAACCCTTCCGCACCAGTAGCCGAGCTGCAGAGCCAGAGCCGGCGTGATCACCGTTCCCACCCGTCCGCGGATTCCATCGGTGCCGAAGTGGATCTGGTCCGGATCGAAAGGTGTGCCGACGGGATACTCGATCCTGCTCACCATCGATTGCGCTGATCGGCTGGAACTCAGGCTAGGAGGCTGCTCAGCGCCATCTGCGCGGCCACCAGGCCCAGCGGATCAGCTCGAATGAGGTCCAGATCAACAGCCCGCCCACCCACCCACCAGGCAGAAGCACCAGCGGCCAATAGGGCCGAAGCAACATCACCAGACCCGCGATCGCCAGAAACCGCAGGGCACGGCGGCGCTGTCGCCAGCCGGGCAGGGTGGTCAGGCTGGCGGGCAGAGGCGGAAGAGGCGGAAAGAACCGGAACAACGGGCCGGCGAACACCGAGGTGACACACCCGACCAGAATGATCCCTCCGGGTAACCCCGGCCAGATCCTGCCCGCCAGCCTGCCGATGCGCCTCCTGCCGATCCTGGCCACCACCTGCCTGGGAAGCGGAGTCGTCCTTGGGATCGGCCATCGGCTGGCCGGCCAGCTGCCGCCGCTCACCCCCGACAGCAGCACGACCCTGCTGGAATGGACCAAGCGTCTGGCGCCCGATCCCTGGCTGCGCCGCGAGGCGGCCCTGCTGCTGCAGGCCAGGGCAGAGGCCGATCCCGCGCGTCAGGCCCGGCTGCTGCAGAGCCAGGGCTGGGGAACCGATGGGCTGGCTGGTGTTGTGCTCAAGCACTCGGCCCTGTCGGCCCAGGCCCTCGGGCGCCCTCAGCAAGCCGAGAGGCTCTGGACCCAGCTGCTGCGCCGTTTCCCCGGGGCGCCGCCCAGCGCAGATGCCCTCTATGCCCTCGGCCAGAAGCGGCCCAGCCTTCACCGGCAGCTCCTGGATCGCTTCGCTGCCCATCCGGCCGCGCTGGCCGCTGCTCGCGAACGTGGAGATGCGAGTCATCTGGCCCGTTGGGGGGCCCGTTGGCCGGGAGCGGCGACCCTGCTGCGGAAGACCTGCGCCGGCAACCCCTCCGCCGCCGAACGTGACCTGATGGCAGGGGCGCTGGCCCAGCTGGGAGATGGACAGGCGGCCGTTTCCTGCCTGCGCGATCGGCCGGCCGGGGGCAGCACAGCCCTGGCGATCGCCACAGCCCACCTGCTCGGCGACCGTGCGCAGAGGGAGAGGGCCGAAGACCAGCTGCTCAGCCTCGCCCTGCGGATGCCCACCAGCTCGGTGGGGCAGCAGGCGGCCCGGATCCTGAGCGAGGGAAGCGGCGATCGCAACCTCGCTCGGGTGCGCAGCCTTCCGGCACCCCTGCTCGCCGCCGCGCCGGCGCAGGCCAGACTGGCCCTGGCGGCAGGCGAGGTCGGCGACCTCAAACCGGCACTCGCCGTGTTGCGGCGCTGGCCCGATGACCCCGCCAGCTGGGACCTGCAGTGGCAGCTGGCACGCCGTGAGTCACTGGGACAACGCTGGAGCAACTCGGCCCTGCTCCTGGCTCCCGAACGCAGCCGCGGTCTGCCCGCCGGCCTGGCGGCCAGGCAGCGATTCTGGCTGGCCCTGAGCGAATGGCAGCAGGGCCAGCATCAGTCGGCACGCCGACGCTGGCGAGATCTGCTGCGGGACAATCCCGGCGGTTATTACGGCTGGCGCTCCGCGGTGAGACTGGGACAGCCCAGCGGTCGACTGCTGTCCACCGTTGCCGACGCGCTGCCCCAGACCGCCTGGCAACCGCTGGAGAGCGGCGAGCCCATGCTCGATCGCCTGTGGCGACTGGATCAACGGCTCGAGGCCTGGGAGGGCTGGCGGCATCGACGGGACGGTCAGCCCCCCACGGACGGTCAGGAGCTGCTGGTGGAAGGACGGCTGAGACGCGGAATCAACGACCACTGGCTGGGGCTGGGGCAACTGGAACAGGCCCAGCTGCGCCTGTCCGGTTCAAGCTGTCGGCAGCGACAACGGCTGGAACAGAGTCTCCAGGAGGTGCCGCTGGCAGAGGTGTTCAGGCTGGCGGCGCGTTCCAGCGGGATGCCCGCCACCCTGCTGGCTGCCGTGGCACGACAGGAATCGCGGTTCAACCCGGGGGCACGCTCCGTGGCCGGGGCGGCAGGGCTCATGCAACTGATGCCGGACACAGCCGCTGAGCTGGCTGGAGAACAGCTGAGCTGGAAGGCACTGATCGACCCCCAGCGGAATGCCGATCTCGGCGGACGCTACCTGGCTCAGCTGCTGAAACTCTGGCAGGGAGATCCCATCCTGGCGGTGGCGAGTTACAACGCCGGCCCCGGCTCGGTGAGCCGCTGGATCTCTGCAGGCCAGCCAGTTCCCCTGGACCCCCCGGAGCTCTGGGTGGAAGCCATCCCCTATCCGGAAACGCGGCTGTACGTGAAGAAGGTGCTGGGAAATCTCAGAAGCTTCACGGCGGATCCCCGCCCGCTCTGCTGAGGTCAGGTGATCAGCCAGCGGCCGAGACCCGCTCCGAACAGAACCAGCAGCACCATCGACACCGCCTGCTGAAGTGGAGGCGGATTGACGCGGATTCGTGCCATATCCAGACGGGCCAGCAGCACGGAGCTGCCCAGGATGAGCACGCTGGAGAGCACCTTGAGGTGAAGAAGATATAGACCTCCCACGGTCACCACCAGCAGGGTGATGACCAGACTCATCACCCTGCTCGCGGCCATCAGATTGGAGACACGCTGCAGCAGGAGATCCGGCATGGTGCAGACCACCACCACCGCGACCGTGTGAAGGCAGTCCACCGACCAGAGAAGTCCCGGCAGAACCCGCCAGCCCGCTCCGAGGCCTGCTGAGGGCAACGACCACTGGAGGCCTTCGTAAACCGACACCGCCAGCAGCAGCAGCAGCATCGGGGCCCTGACGGGCAGGGCGAGCCCACGCAGAAGCTTTCTCATCCCGCGTCCAGCTCAAGGGTGATGGCATCCAGCGGGCAGCTGGGGATGCATTGCTCACACACCAGGCAGCGCTGGGGATCGAATTGCAGCCTCCAGTCCGGAGCGGCAAAAGCCATGGCACCACTGGGACAGACGCTGGAACAGATGCCGCAGTCCACGCAGGTCGCCCCGTCCACCCGGATCTGCCCTGGTGCCCGGTTGATCCTGAGCCCGAGGGTCTCCAACCAGCTCTCAGCTGCTACGAGCTCGTCGATATCCCCGGAGAGCTCCACCACCATCGTGCCGTTCTGCTTCGGCCCGATCTGAGCTCGAAGAATCTTGGCTGCCACATCAAAGTCGACAGCCAGGCGGTAGGTGATCGGCTCATGGACCGATTCACGGGGGAAGTGCAAGGTGAGGCGGCGCTTCACAACCCCGGCTTGGGCCAGATCTCAACTACGGAACGTTAGCCGGGACTGCCAGAGTGACACCCACACCACAGGATTGTGCGATGGCCTCCGCTCCGGATCCCAGCCCAGCTGCTCAAGGAAACCGGGAACGCATCATCCTTGCCGTGATCACCGTGGTCCTGGCCGCCCTGCTGCTGTGGCTTCGCGGCGGACTTCATCCCCAGGCCCCCCTGGAGCGGTTGGCGCGCCAGTCGCTCGAGCTGCCGGTGGCACTCACCAATGGAAGGCCCACTCTGGTGGAGTTCTATGCCGACTGGTGCGAGGCCTGTCGGACGATGGCCCCGGCCATGGAGCAGCTGGAACAGCGGCAACGGGAACACCTGGATGTGGTGCTGCTCAACGTGGACAACCCCCGCTGGCAGCCTGAACTGGAACGGTTCGAGGTCAACGGCATCCCCCAGATCGAACTGTTCGGCTCGAGCGGTGAGTCGGTCGGTCGGGCGATCGGAGCCCTGGGTGCCCCAGCCCTCCAGGCCATCGGCGAAGCTCTGGTGGCCGGAGAGCCCCTGCCCAGGTTGGCGGGCCTTGGAGGGACGGTCGGAGCGACAAGCTCGCTGGCTGCCGCCACCCCTGCCACCATGGCAGCACCCCGTAGCCACGGCTGAGCTGTTCATGGACTCCCGCTTCCGGGTTGAACTGATTGCCGCGACCCAGAACCCTCAGCTCTGTGTCTATGCAGGCATGCATCAGGATTACTCCGAAGGGTTCGTCTCAGACCAGCGCCAGGACTGGCCGGACGAGACCCGGGCAGGAGAAATCTGCGTGAAGCGGCTGCTTGCTGGTGAAAGGGGCCATTACGGACCGCTGGAGCATGCCCAGATCGTTCTCAACGTGGGCTGGTTTCCACACTCGGTGATGCAACAGGCTCGAACCCACAGGGTTGGAGTGAGTTTTGATGTGCAGTCCATGCGTTACACCGGCGATCGCATCTGCCGCGCCGCGGAAGGAGCGCTCGATCTTGAGGAGGTGTTTTATCTTCGCCCGGCCGGAAATTATGCTGACCGCCAGGGGAAGAGATATGAATACACAACGGATCAACGGCTCATTGACCTGGAAATCTGTCGGGCAGCAGCCTGCCGCTATCGCGATCTACTGACCGCTGGCTTTGCAGAGGAGCATGCCCGGGGGATTCTGCCCTTTGACTACCGACAACATTTTGTTGTGAGTTTCTCACTTCGAGCATTCCTCCATTTCATGGACCTTCGCGCCAAACTCGATGCCCAGGAGGAGATACGGTGCCTGTGTGACCTGATGTGGCCTCACATGCAGCGCTGGGCTCCAGAAATTGCTGGCTGGTACGAAAAAACTCGCCTGCACAAGGCCCGACTGGCCCCATAATTCAGCTCGAAGCGATCAGGTCACACCCGCGCCAGAGTCACCCGCTCGGGTTGATGCTGATACTTACCAGCACGGTCTTCGTAGGTGGTTTCACAGGGATCCCCCTGGAAAAACAACAATTGGCAGATTCCCTCCTCGGCATAGATCCGACAGTCAGCGCCGGAGGAATTGCTGAACTCCAGGGTGAGATGGCCCTCCCAGCTGGCCTCGGCAGGGGTGGTGTTCACGATGATCCCCAGACGGGCATAGGTGCTCTTCCCGAGGCAGATCACGGTGATGTCGGCAGGCACTCTCAACTTCTCAAGGGCTACACCCAATCCATAACTATGGGCCGGAAGGATGAAGTAGCGACCGTCGTTGTCGTGATGAAGGGGAGCCGGCTCGAGATTGGCAGGATTGAAACGCTTGGGATTCATTACGGTGCCGGGCACGTGCCGGAAGATCAAGAACTCCCTGGAACTCAGCCGCAGGTCATAGCCATAAGACGAACAGCCGTAGCTCAGCACCGGATCGCTGGCGCTGGTTGGATCAAGGTGTCGAACCAGTTTCGGCTGGAACGGTTCAATCATCCCGATCGCAGCCTGCTCGTTGATCCAGCGGTCGTTCTTGAGCATCTTGGTTTGAGGAGTGGCTTCAGAGGCCGCGACGAAGCTGGGTCACCTGGTCCGCCATGGTCATCAGCTCGGAGGGCATGGCCGTACCGGTGATGACCACGTCAAGGTGAGCGGGGCGGTTTCTGAGGCTCGCGGTGACCTCTTCCAGGTTCACATACCCCAGATCCACAGCCAGACCGAGTTCGTCGAGAACCATCAGATCAACGGCGCCACTGAGCAGTTGCTCCCGAGTGAAGGCCCATGTTTCCTCGATGGCCGCCGCGATCTCGGGCCGCTCATGGGCGGGCTGCTCGATGCAGGCTGGAACGGAAGGCCTGATCCACTGGAGGCGGCCACACAACCAGGTGGAAGCATCCACACCCTGGTCGACTCCGCCCTTGAGGAACTGACTGACCAACACACGACTACCGAGGCCTGCAGCCCGCAGGGCCTGGCTGAGCACCCCTGAGAAACTTCCCCGGAACGGTGCTGTGTGCACCTGCAGAAGTCCTTCGGACTGGGCCATCAGCCTCGGCCTCGGCAGCGGTCGAGGTGTGACCGCAACCAGGGCGCGATGGGTTCCTCTGCCAGCTCCCGGCAAACCACGGGACACACCAGAGGTAAGCGGAAGACTCGTGGTCATGCGATCGGGGGCTGGATGCTGAATGTAGCGCCATTGAACCGTGAAAAAAGGATCGGCACACCACGGGTGGTGCAACCACCACCGACCGCAGGCCGAGCTCAGGCCACGACCCCGGCACCACGATGCAAAAGGGTGTGAACCGCTACAAGGAGAGGATGACCGCATCCTTAGGTTCCCAGAAACGTCCTGCGGCCATGGTCGGCGCCATCCGAGGCTTCAGCCGCACTGCGCCTACCCCTTCATCCGGCGATCCCGGTGCAGTAACGGCGATCGGGGCGGCCGGACAGGGAACTCCCACCCTGCTGGAGGTGATCCGGGGGCTGTCCGGAAGCACCGTTGAAACGGTTGAGCGGGGCAAGACGATCTTCTTTCCGGGGGACCCGGCCGAAAAGGTGTTCCTGCTGCGCAGGGGCGCCGTTCGCCTTTCCCGGGTTTACGAAAGCGGAGAGGAGATCACCGTCGCCCTGCTACGCGAGAACAGCCTGTTCGGCGTGCTCTCACTGCTCACGGGGCAGCGTTCGGATCGCTTCTATCACGCCATCGCCTTCACCCGGGTCGAAATGGTCACGGCTCCCGCCACATCCGTTCGCAAGGCGATTGAACAGGACGCCAGCGTCGGCCTGCTGCTGCTTCAGGGCCTTTCCTCTCGGATCCTGCAGACCGAGACCATGATCGAAACCCTCACCCACCGCGACATGAGTTCCCGGCTGGTGAGTTTTCTGCTCGTACTCTGCCGGGACTTTGGAGTGCCAGGAAACGAGGGCATCACCATCGACCTGCGGCTTTCCCACCAGGCGATCGCCGAAGCCATCGGCTCCACCCGTGTCACGATCACCCGGCTGCTGGGGGATCTACGCACGGAGGGCCTGGTCTCGATCGATCGGAAGAAGATCACGGTCTTTGACCCGATCGCCCTGGCCAAGCGGTTCAGCTGAACCATCAGCAGGTCTGATCAGGGTCAGTCGACTGGCCCGGTCAGGTCAGGTGAGGAATACTTTGAGGACTCGCAGAAGACAGTGTCCGGCTGGCTACTGATCCTGAGCCTGCTGGTGCTGGGGGGGGTGCTCTCCACCCTCGGCGACCGCCTGGGAAGCCGGGTCGGGAAAGCTCGCCTCAGCCTGTTCAACCTGCGCCCGCGCCACACGGCCGTGGTGATCACGGTGCTCACCGGCAGCCTCATCAGCGCCCTGTCCCTGGGGCTGATGCTGCTGGTGAGCCAACGGCTGCGGATGGGGTTGTTCGAGCTCGACCAGATTCAGGAACGCCTTCAGACCAGTCGAACCGCTCTGGCTCTCAGCCAGAGCCAACTGGCTGAAGCGGAGGAGGGTCGTCAACAGTCCGAGGCGCAGCTGCTCACCGCTCAACAGCGGGCCGCCTCCCTGCGTCGAGAGCTCGCCCCCCTGCAGGCGCAAAGGGAGGAGCTGATCAGCGAGCGCAACCGACTCAACCGGGAGGTGCGCAGCCGGGATGCCGACATTCGACGCAACAAAGCTGAACTGGCCCGGGTGCAGCGCCAGATCGATTCAGGAGCCAAGGAACTCCGGCAACTCGAGAGCAATCTCATCGCGCTCCGACGCGGCAACGTGGTGATCGCCAGTGGGCAAGCACTCGCCACCGCCAAGGTGACTCTGGAGAATCCCAGTCAGAGCCGCGAGGTGATCGACGCCGTGCTGCAGCAAGCCAATCGGTTCGCCTTCCAGCGCCTGCTTCCCGGCCAACCTGCTGACCGTCAGATCCTGCTGGTTCCCCGCAGCGACATCGCCAGACTGGAGGAACTGCTCGCCAAGCCTGGCAGCTGGGTGGTGAGTATCTTTTCAGCGGCCAACGTTCTGCGGGGTGAGCAGCAGATTCTGGCCTTCCCCGACCTCCGCCCCAACCGAACCGTGGTGCGCAGCGGCGAGGTGTTGGCCAGCACAACGATCGAGGGGGAGCTGCGTTCCAGCGAGGGAATCACCCGGCGCATCAATCTGCTGCTGGCCGCCGCGTATGCCCGAGCTCAGCGACAGGGAACCCTGACGGACGGGCTGCAGTTTGAAGCTGCTGCCTTCAACCGGCTCGCCCAGGCGCTGGCGGACCGACCCGCCGGCGAAGTGGCCCAGCTGGAAGCCGTGGCCATCTCCGAGGCCGACACCCCCGATCCGATCGCGGTTGACTTCCGCTGGCTTCGTGCCGGCCAACCCAGCACGAGGCGGCCCTGATGGCGGGCAGTTGGGCAGCGCTGGACCCTGGCCGCAGCAAGTGTGGTCTGGTGCTCAGCGATGCCAGCCAGGGCCAGGTGATCCAGGCGCTGATCGAACCGGCCGCGACCTGCCTGGAGCGACTCACCCAGTGGCGACTTGACGGACTGCAGGGGGTCGTGATCGGCGACGGAACCGCATGCGGCGACTGGCCCGAGCTGCTGAGAACCCAGGGGCTCTGCGTGGCGGTGGTGGATGAGCGGGGCAGCACGCTGGCCGCAAGGCAGCGCTACTGGCAGCTGTTTCCTCCCCGGAACTGGCGTCGCCTGCTCCCGCGCGGCATGAACGTGCCCCCGCGACCGGTTGATGACGTGGCAGCTCAACTGCTGCTGGAGCGATGGCTGGGGCACTCGCTGAGTCGCGCGGCCGCTCTTGAGAAGCCCCTGAGGGATCAGGAGCGCCGCCGACGGATTCAGAACAGAGCACGCACCGTGAAGGCGTAATCGCCACCGGGCTCAAGCTGATAGTCCGCTCTCACCAGAAAACGCAGCAGCGCGTCCTGGATCAGTGCCCTGCCCAGGGAAGGTTCCACGCTGAGCTCCCCCTGCTCGAAGCGCCAGGTGAACGTCCAGTGGAAACCGCCGGCCGTCACCTCACCTTCCAACAGCCTGTCTCCAAAACTCTGGCGCAACACCCGAAGCTGGGCGGTGGTGGCAGGGAGGCGAGGCATGGATTCAGCCTGACGGGATTTCGGCACGAAAACCGTTCAGATGGTTACCAGCCCGCTCCAATCCCATGCGCTGGATCAGGCCGATCCCTGTTTCAACCTCGGCCAGCACCGCCTCAAGTGTCGACCGTTCCGACGGGCTGAACCGGCCCAGCACATGGTCCACTGTTCTGGCCCGACGGTCGTTCGAGGTGGGGACGGGCGCTCCAATGCCGATGCGCAGACGCGCAAAATCCTCGGTACCCAGATGGCTGATGGCACTGCGCAGACCGTTGTGCCCGCCGGCGCTTCCCTTCCGGCGCAACCGCAACCGGCCCAGGGGCAGATCCATGTCGTCAACCACCACCAACAGCTGATCAGGCCTGATGGAAAACCAGTCGAGAGCTGCGCGGATCGAGCGACCACTGTCATTCATGAAGGTCTGCGGCATCAGCAGTCGCAGACGCGAAGAGGCCGTTCCCAGGTCGGACAGAAGCCCATGCAACCTGGACTGAGATCGGAACGCGACGCCCTTCCTCGCCGCCAGGCGCTCCAGCACCATGAATCCCACGTTATGGCGGGTTCCCACGTAGCGGGAACCTGGGTTTCCCAGCCCGACCAGCAGCTGGAGATCCACCGCCTCAGGCTTGGGTGGCGTCGGAACTAGCGGCCTGTTCAGCCGACTCAGCAGGGGCAGATCCCGGCTGAACACCATCAGACAATTCTGCGGGGCTGGGACTGGCCTCGGAAGCGATCATCGACTCGGAGCTGGCGATCGCCGTGCGGAATTCCTTCTCGAACTCACTGGAAGCGCTCTGGAAGCCCCGCAGAGTTTTGCCGAGAGTACGGCCGAGCTCAGGGAGTCGGCGCGGCCCGAAGACCAGCAGACCGATCGCAGCGATGACGGCCAGCTCAGGCAGACCGATACCGAAGACATTCATCGGTTGGGCGCGTGGATGGGGTCAGCCTGCACCATTCCAGTTGACCGTGATGCCCTCCAGCAGGAGCGATTTGTTGTACAGCTGCAGGATCACAAGAAGAAAGACCAGGAACAGCGCCATGAACACCCCCATGACCGGAGTTGTCCCCCAACCGGGGACAACCTTGCCGTACTCGGAATTCAGTGGACGGAGCAGGTCTCCCAGACGGGTGCGTTGGGCCATGGCAGCGCGAGCCTCTCGCTCTTGCAATCGGTCTCGGTAGTGTAGGAGACATGCACGCCGAAGGCGTAGGGCTGACGCGAGTTGTGACGCATCAGCCCCTGCAGTTCCGACCAAACCGCCGCAGCCACCTGATGGAACCCAGCAGTTCACCGGCCCTGTCCGTGGCTCTCGCCGTGCTCGCCGTGCTTCTTGCTCTGACAGGTTTCGGGGTGTACACCGCTTTCGGCCCCCCCTCCAAGACGCTCTCCGACCCCTTCGACGATCACGAGGACTGAGCTCCCGGCAGGGCTTCCATCCTCCAGAACCCGATCTCCCACGGCCGCAGAAGTCCCAACCCCTGCCTGGAAGGCTGAGGATCCAAAGGCTGATCGAGTCCGTCGGTCCGCTCCATGAGCCTCCAACGCGGACCGAGTTCCAGCCGGCGACGGCGCGGACTCAGATTCTGAACCGCCAGCCAGGTCCACTCGGACCCGGGCCGTACGCTCACAAACACCAGTCCGGGCTGGATCCTCGGCAGCCACGGGGCTGCGGCGTTCAGCCCGTCCACCGGCGCTGGTCGGCACCAGAGGGGCTCCCTCAACCGCAAGGCCTCAGCAGGAACCTCCGCGGAACTCCAGGTGCCGCAGTAAGGGCGTAGAGCCAGCCGCTGGCGCCGGTAACCGTTGTCGGCGGCGGGGTCCGGCCAGGTGGGAGCCCGCAGCAGCGACACGCCGAGCCGGTCATCCGCCCCTGAAACCCCCTGCGGTCCATCGAGCAACACCGCGAGTCCACCCGGATCCTGGCCGGCTGCAGCGACGGAGCACAACCAGCTCACGGCGGTCACCTCCCAACGCGCCTGCTCCCGGGGAGTGAGAGGGGCCGCCGGCCTCTCGATCACTCCACCCGAGGTGTCTGCCGCCCAGCGGCAGGCCCGGGTCGCCAGCGGAACCTCAAGACGCAGCAGTTCATGGCGCTGCCTCCAATCGACGGTCACGGTCAGTTCCAGGCAACGGCTGCCGGCCAGGAGACGTCCGTCAAGCCGCACAGCGCTGCTCCCGCAGTGACCTCGCCAGAGGAAGCTCACACAGAGCGGACCCTTCTCCAGCAGCTCAGGCCTCCCGTGCCAGCACCAGGGCAGCGGATGGTCGGCGTAGTCGGCAGCGATGTCCCAGGCATCCCAGAATTCACCGCAATCCCGGTAGCGGCGGAAATCAAGAGGGCCCGACAGCTGCTCCCGGCCATCAGATCCCCAGAGCTGCTGAACGCCTCGGGGACCGAGCCGAAACCGCACCCATCGGTTTCCGATCAGGAAGCCATCCTCCTCCAGCGTGACGGTGACGGGGTCCCTGACCCTTTCCTCCCCAACCGGGCAGGTCTGCCCGGTTGCGTGTTCATCCATCCGCTGGTCGATCTGCACAGCCGCGACCCCTGACAATCCAGGGATCTGCACCCAGACACCACCGGCCCGGGCCGGCTGGCTCGCCAGGGAACAGCCTTCCAGACTCCAGCCGCCGCCCGGCAACCTCAGACAGGCAGGTCGCGATTCCAGAGGCTGAAGCTGGGCCAGCCACCAGG
This sequence comes from Cyanobacteriota bacterium, assembly GCA_035285465.1. GTDB lineage: Bacteria > Cyanobacteriota > Cyanobacteriia > PCC-6307 > Cyanobiaceae > UBA5018. The sequence continues at coordinate 2,532 of JAYKHC010000013.1, read as the reverse complement.
GGCGGCTTGATGCCGCCGGGCTGAGTCCGGTGGTCCGGCCCCCCATCAGCCAGCGGATCAGGGCCTTGTCCCGGCTGCATCGGGACTGACGCCGAGCCTGACGCACCTGCGGACCGGCCTGCTCAAACACCTCCGGAATCGAAGTGCCCGGGAGGATGTCGTGAAACTGCTGAAACAGCAGCGGCTTCCAGTCGGAACCTGCTCCTTGACCGGCCAGGCTGCGGGCCAGATCCGCCTCACGCAGCAGGCGTTCCAGGCTGCGGTTATGGCGCTTCTGATCAGGACGGCTGGTGGCACAGCCGCGGTGCAGCTCCAGGTACAACTCGTCGCGCCAGATGGGCAGCTGCGGCGCCAGGGGCTCCAGCTGCTGCAGATACGCGCGCAGGCTGCCGTGGGTCTGGCCGGCCACAGGCGCCCCCCGTTGGGCCTGCCGCTGCCACAGGGCGAGCTGCTCCAGCATCTCGGCGGTGGGTCCACCGCCGTGATCGCCCACACCGGGCAGCCAGAGCGCCTGCTCCAGGCCGGTGGCCTGCCGCCACTGCAGGCGGTACTGCTCCATGTCCAGGGGGTCGGCACCGCTGCCGATCGGCGCCGTCATCAGCGCCAGCAGCTCGCTGCCGCAACGGCTGCGCCAACGAAACAGACGATGGGGGAAGGGCGTCGTGGCGTTCCAGGCCAGCTTGTGGGTACAGAACCAGCTCACCCCGGTGGCCCGGGCCACGGCGGGCAGACCGGCGCCGAAACCGAAGCTGTCGGGCAACCAGGCCAGATTGTGCTGCAACGTCGGAAAAACGCACCGGCTCCACTGCTGGCCCAGTTGAAACTGACGCAGCAAGGAAGCTGTGCTGATCAGCACGCAATCGGTCTCGACCCAGGGCCCGTTGATCGGCTCGAAACGGCCCGCCGCCACGGCCTCACAGAGGCGGGCAAACAGGGCCGGACGATGGGTCTGCAGCCAGGCGTAGAGCGCCGGAGTGGAATGGGCGAAATGGAGCTCGGGGAAGCGCTCCATCAGCGCCAGCACGGAGCTGAACGTGCGCTCGGCGGCCTGCCAAGTGTCGGCCACCGGCCACAGCCAGGCCAGATCGAGATGGGCATGGCCCAGCACATGCAGACCGCCACCGCACGCGGCGGAGACGCCATGGCGCTGCCGCAGGGCTGCCAGCTCAGCCCAGCGGGGCTGCAACAGGCCATGGGGATCGTCGGCGTCGAGCGGCTCCAGCTCGATGCGGCTGTGCACCAGGGCACCGTCATCGTGCAGCGGTGAGCGCAGCCGTAACTCCAGCTCCAGAGTCCGGCGATGCCACCAATCACCGGGCACCACCCAGCGGCAGGCACTGTCAAACAGATCGCCCCGATGCACCGGGGTGGTGTCGAGCCGCAGCTCCACCGCCTCGGCCCACCAACGCAGCACCAACCGGGCCCGGGCCACGCCGGCCAGGGATCGCCATCGGGGTGGACAGGCCAGGCTGAGCCGCAGCCACTGCTCACGCCCACCGCGGGGCACGATGATCAGGCCACGCCGATGCCAGTCGGGGCGATGCCGAACACCCCAGGCCTGTCCCAGCGCCGGATCCCAGCTGCCATCGGGGCGCTGCAGCAGCCACCGCGGCTGCAGATCCAGCGCGAAAGATGACTGAAACGTTTCAATCCGCTCAGGCAAGGGCACCTCTGGGGCCTCGGGCATCCTTTGATGTCGTGCCAGGACCCATAGGATGATGGGCCATCTGGCTCCCTGATCCCCGGATCAGGCCCACAGCCCGACTCGCAAGCTCGACCATGCTCGCCCTCAAGATCTCGGTTTATTCGGTCGTCTTTTTCTTCATCGGGATCTTCGTGTTTGGCTTCCTGGCCAGCGATCCCAGCCGCACCCCCAGCCGCAAGGATCTTGAGGAGTGAGGTCCGGACACTTCCCTGACCGCGTACAGGCGCCTGGTTAGGCAGGCCACGCGTGGGAAGATTCAGCGGCTTTGCGCCAGCCACCAAGGACGTGCTCCAGTTCCGATCCGCACGATCGGCATGTTTTGCCGCTGGATGGCTGACCGCCGCACTGAGCACCCTTCCTGCCGGCTGGATCTCAGCACCCGCCCTTGCTGAGCCCCTGCCTGCCCCGACTGAACCGTCACCAACGGTTGCTGATGCGGTTCCGGCATCTGATGCCCTTCAGGCAGCTGATGCGCTTCCGGCAGATGTCCAGTTGCCGCTCGAGCTTGAACTGAGCGCCAACTCCCTGCGCTACGACGGTGCCCTCGGCCGGGTGATCGCCGAGGGCAATGTGCAGGCCACGGTGGCAGGGGGACGGCTGCTGGCCGATCGGTTCGAATACGAGACCACAAGCCGTACGGTCTACGCCCGCGGCAGCGTGCGCCTGCAGCGCGGGCAGCAGTATCTGCAGGCCAGCCAATTGCGCTACAGCCTGCTGGAAGGCAGCGGCGAAGCCCAGGACGTCTACGGCGTGCTCGACCTCGACGGCACCAACAACGACTACCTGCTCAACCAACCCCCATCGCAGCCGCTGCCGCCGCCGCAACC
>JAYKHC010000012.1:0-90154 GCA_035285465.1 Cyanobacteriota bacterium | reverse complement strand
ACGCCCTGATCGCCGGGCAATGGCCTGAGTTCGATCCACGCACCGCCTGCTTCTGCGCCCGCCGCACCATGGAGCCACTGATCGAGTGGGTGTACGACAACGATGGGCAGCTGCAGCGGCCGCTGGGCTTCAGCCCTGGCGATGCGGTCCTTCTGCAGCAGCTGAGAGAGCTGGCCGCTGAGCTGGAGCTGATTCGCGATCTTCGTGCCGATGCGTGGTGGCAGCACGCGACCGTGCCCATGCTTGTGGAGGTACGGCGTCACCTGCTTGTCTTGGTGGGTCTGATGGAAACCTCAGCCCAGGAACCGCTCTACACAAATTTCGTCGATGAGCTCACCAGCCGCGGAGCCATGGATCCGGCCCGTCTCTACGACCCGCCCTTCAGCGACCTGGCACCGACCGGCCCGGAGGGCCTGTTCACGGATTCGGATGTCGACAACATCTGCCAACTCCTGCACCTGATCACACGGCATCCCCAGGCTGCCGCAGCCGCTTGAACGGCTTGATGCGCCTGGTTCGCACCCTCTGGGGTGTCCAGTACGCCGTCATGCTCGAGTACCGGGCCGAGATTGCGCTCTGGGCGCTCTCCGGGGTGCTGCCCTTCATCATGCTCGGTGTGTGGAGTGCGGCGGGAACGGCCGCCGAGGCGGCGGGCTTCAGCCAGGCGCAGCTGGCCCGCTATTTCCTCTGTGCCTTCGTGGCGCGACAGTTCAGTGTGGTTTGGGTGGTGTGGCAGTTCGAGGAGGATGCCCTGGCGGGTCGCCTCGCTCCATACCTGCTCCAGCCGCTGCATCCGCTCTGGCGCTATGTGGCCGCCCACCAGGCCGAACAGGCCACACGCCTGCCGTTCGTGCTGCTGATCGCCGGGTTGTTCTTCCTGCTGCAGCCCAGAGCCTTCAGCCTTCCCGACCCGGGGCGGATGCTGCTGGGGGTGCTGGCCGTGGGGCTCGCCTTCGCGATCAATTTTCTGCTGCAGAGCCTGATCGCCGCCCTCTGCTTCTGGACGGAACGGGCCAGTGCCCTGGAACGGTTGCTCTACATCCCCTACCTTTTTCTCTCCGGATTGGTGGCGCCGCTGGAAACCTTTCCTGAACCGGTTCGGGCCTGGGCCCTGCGGACGCCCTTCCCTCTGCTGGTGGCCTTCCCGGCCCAGCTGCTCAGCGGTGACCCCCTCCCCGCCAGCCTGGGGCTCACGATCGGTAGCGGCTTTGCCGCCATGGCCCTCTGGATCGGCCTGCTCCTGCCCATCCTGGTGTTGCTCTGGCGGGCGGGCGTGCGCCGCTACGCCGCGATGGGGGCCTGATGGGCCGCTACCTGCTCACCCTGCGGCGCTTCTGGGGTGCGGCGCTGGCGGCCCAGCTGGAATACCAGGCCAACCTGTGGATCGAGCTGCTCGCCATGGCCGGGAACCTGGCCGGCAGTCTGTTCGTTCTCGCCCTGTTCTTCCGGCAGGGACAGGGCCTGGGTGGCTGGAGCTGGCCGGAGTCCGTGGTGGTGCTCGGTGCCTACACCGTGCTCGATGGCCTCACCAGCAGCCTGCTGCGGCCGAATCTGAGTCGGATCGTGAACCATGTGCAGGAGGGCACCCTCGATTTCGTGCTGCTCAAACCGATCGACAGTCAGTTCTGGCTGTCCCTGCGCACCGTGAGCCCGTCGGGACTGCCCGAGTTGCTGGTGGGCCTGGGGCTGATGGTGTGGGCAGTCCCGAAGGCAGGAGCGGCGCTTTCCCTGCCGGCGCTGCTGCTGGCGACTTCGCTGATCGGCTCGGCGAGCCTGATTCTCTACAGCCTCTGGTTCCTGCTGGCGACCACCTCGATCTGGTTCGTGAGAACGTGGAATGCCACCGAGGTGTTGCGGGCGACCCTGATGGCCGGCCGCTATCCCGTGAGCGCTTACCCACAAGCGCTGCGCACCCTGTTCACGCTGGTTATTCCCGTGGCCTTCCTCACCACGGTGCCCTCCGAGGCGTTGCTGGGCCGCCTGGCCTGGCCCTGGGCCCTGGCCAGTGTTGTTGCCGCAGGGCTCGCCCTGCTGATCAGCCGGAGATTCTGGAGGTTCGCCCTACTGTTCTACACATCGGCGTCCAGCTGACAGATCTTGATATCTTCCGAACCTTGATTCACTTCCGCCCAGCCGGGCCCATGAACCTTCGGCATCGTTTTCTGCTGCCGCTGGCGATCCTGGTGGTCCCCTGGGCCCAGGAGCTTCTCGATCAGCTGTTGTTCGGCGGTGGCTGGAACCTGCCCCTGGCCCAGGGTGGTCCGTTCTGGGGAATCTTCACGGCTCCCTTCAGCCATTCCGGTTTCGGTCATCTGATCAGCAACAGCCTCTGGTTCATTCCCCTGTCCTGGCTGGTGCTGGTCCGGGGTGTCAGGCCCTACCTGCTGGTCTGGCTGGGTGTTTTTGCGGCGTCGATTCCCGTCTGGTTGGTCTGGCCAGGGGCCAGCCACGGACTGTCGGGCGTGATCTACGGGCTGCTCGGCTATCTGCTGGTGATCGGACTGGTGGAACGTCGACCCCTGCCCATCGGCCTGTCGGTGGTTGCCCTCTCCAGCTATGGAGGCCTGTTGCCGGCTCTGGTGCCGCTGTTCAGTCCTCCAGGTGTGAGCTGGATCGGTCATGCTTCCGGTTTTGCTGGTGGCCTCCTGGCCTCCCGTCTCTGAACCGAACCCCTCGCCATGGCTTGTCCCCATTGCGGCAGCTGGTCTGTCAAAGCCGACCGCAGTCTGGCCGGCCGCCTGGTCTGCGGTCGCTGCGGTCGCCCACTGGGCGTGGCTGCGAACCGCAGGGCTGGTCGCGCTCCGGCAGGACGGCCGGTCAGCATGCCCTGGTGGGGCTGGGTCGCGCTGGTGTTCGGCATCTCAGCCGCTCTGGCGAGCCTGCAACGGCCTGAGAACGTTCCGGCACCCGTCGCTCCAGGCTCCCCCGGATTCCTTTCCCGGCGTTGAGGGGGGTCCGCAGTGCTAGCCCTGACCAGATCTCGTTCTTTCACGCTGCCTGGGTTGATGCATCCCCTTCTGGTGGGCTACTACGGCGAGCACAACCTGGGGGATGACGCTCTGCTGGAGGTGCTGCTCAGCCAGCTTCCGGCGGGCTGCACACCGCGTGTGACCGCGCATGACCAGCTCCAGATCCAGCAGCGGTTCGGAGTGCACACCGTGGACCGTCGCAGCCTGGTGAAGGTGCTGCAGGCGCTGCAGCGTTGCGATTCCCTGGTGCTGGGTGGCGGTTCACTGCTTCAGGATGCGACCAGTTTCTCCAGCCTGGCGTACTACTCGGCTCTGATCGCCGCTGCCCGTCTGCAGGGCAAGCGGGTGCTGTTATGGGGCCAGGGCCTGGGCCCCCTCAGCCGACGCCGCAGCCGGCTTGTTGTGCGGGCTTTGCTGAGGCTGTGTGACCTCTGCAGCTGGCGTGATCCGGATTCAGCCGCCCTGGCCGGAAGCCTGGGCTGGCGCGCTCGGCCTGATCAGCCTGGCGCAGGAGTGGGGAGTGATCCTGTCTGGGCCCTGGCCGGCTCAGGCTGGAGCGGTGTTGGCGGCCCTGTGGTGCTTTGCTGGCGGCCGGTCTCCCAGCTGCAGGGCAGCCAGTGGATGCCATGGTTGAACGCTCTGGAGTCTCTGGCTTCGGATCGGGAGCTGCTCTGGCTGCCGTTTCATGGCGATCAGGACCGGGGACTGCTGCGTCGGCTCAGCGATGCAGGCCTGCTCAGCCCTGCTCTTCAGGCAAGAAGCCGGGAGGTGATGGTGGAACAACCGCAGGCGGCCATGGAGGTGTTTCGCTCTGCAGGCCTGGTGGTGTCGATGCGGCTGCACGGTCTGATCCTGGCAGCTGTGAGCGGTGCACCTGTGGCGGCCCTCAGCTACGACCCGAAGGTTTCGGCCGCTGCCGGAGCCCTGGGCTGTCCCTCGGCTGAGCTGAACCAGGCAGCACCGCCAGACCTGGCTGATCAATGGAACCAGATCCTGGATCAGCCCCCTGCTGCTGTGCGTGTGGAAATACTCCGGGACAACACCGCGGTTCACGCCGGTCTGCTCAGTTCGCTCTGTTGATGCCGGAGCTCCGTGAGCACCTCAGCGCTGTGGCTTGCGGGTCGTACCCCCAGCCAGCGGGCCTTGAGCACGCCCGCTGGATCGATCAGGAACGTGTGCCGCTGAGAAAACGGTGGAATCCAGGATCCATAGCGGCGACTCACCTGACCTCCGGGATCGCTCAGCAGGGGGAAGGCCAGTCCCTCCTCACTGCAGAACGAGGCATGAGAATCCGGGTCGTCAGCGCTGACGCCCACCACAGCTGCATGGGCGGATCGATAAGCCTCCAGATCCCTCTGGAAGCCCCGTGCCTCAAGGGTGCAGCCGCCGGTGAAATCGCGTGGGTAGAAATAGAGCACCAGCCATTGACCCGCAAAATCGCTCAGGCTGAGGGTTGCTGCCACAGCCTTTCCATTCCGGGGCACCACGCCATCGAGCCGGAACCCTGGTGCCGGGGCTTCGAGTTCCGGAAGGGTGCCCCCGATGGCACGCGCTTTGCGCGGGAGCAACAGCAGGCCCGTGGGGACCGATACGGCCGCAGCAACCAGGGTTCGCAGCAGCTGGCGACGATGCATCGGAGGGAGAGGCTCGTGATGATTCAGAGTCTGGAGAGATTGACACCCAGTTCCCGGGCGTAGGCGCCCAGCCCCTTTTTCTGAATCGTTCTGAGGGCGCGGGTGGAAACCCGCAGCTTCACAAAGCGCTGACCCTCGGCCCACCAGAGACGCCGTTCCTGCAGATTCACCTGCTGAAGTTTCTTGGTGCGCACATGGGAGTGGGACACGGCCATGCCGTTGTTGGCTCGCTTGCCGGTGAGCGCACAGACGCGGGACATATCCGGGATTCCTGGTTGAGCGGTGAACGTTTGGTGTTGAAAAAGGCGAAAACAGGGATCAATGGCCCAGGTTCAGCCGGACACTCCCCTCGCACAACGGGTCAGGTTGTGCATGGGGTCGAACCCGGCCAGTTCAGCCCAGAAGAACTTATCAAAGACCGAGCGGGCAGCGCCTCACTCAGCTGGCGATCACCAGCACCTCCTGAGGCTGCAGCTGCGGCGGTGCCGGTTCACCGCGGCGGGCAGGTGGCCAGAGAATCGGGTTGCGTTCGACTGACAGCGGCAGATCATTCAGCCGGCTGCGGTTCAGCAGCACCTGCACAGCGTTGGCTCCCTCGCCGCGCAACAGTTTCAGGCCCTGATCTCCCTCGGGGCCCTGCAGCACCTCAATCACGATTCCGGAGCGGCGCAGAGCCTCCCTGGAGCGCCGCAGTTCGGTCAGGGAGTGAATGAACGAACGCAGGTCCAGCGCCCAGCTCCCGGGGTCACCCCAGGGGAAAGCCTCACGGCAGGCCGGTTCCGCACCGCCGGCCAGACCGGCTTCCGTGCCGTAGTACAGGCAGGGCACCCCCGGCAGGCAGAACAGGATCGTCAGAGCCAGCCGCAGAGCTGCCGCATCCCCCCTCAGCATGTGCAGCGCCCTGGGAACGTCGTGGCTGTCCAGGAGGTTGAGCTGTGCCTCATTCACCTCCGGGCGATACCAGGCCAGAGTTTCAAGAATCAACTGCCGCCACTCCTCCCCGCTCAGGCATCGGTAGGGAATGGAGGGTTGGGCCAGCCCCGGCTGGAGCTGTCCATGACTGCTCCAGCCCAGGGTGGTCCAGGCAATCCGGTAATTCATCACGCCGTCGAAGTGCCGGCCGGCAAGCCAGGCACGGGCGTCTCCCCAGATTTCGCCCACGATCCAGGCTGCCGGATTGACCTTGCGGACCTGCTCGCGGAAGTCCACCCAGAAGGATGGTTCCACCTCGTCCGGGACATCCAGCCGCCAGCCGTCGATGCCACGTTCCAGCCAGTGCCGGCCCACCTCGATCAGGTAAGCCCTCACCTCCGGATTGGCATGATTGAACTTGGGGAGAGCCGGATCGCTCCACCAGCTGTGGTAACCGCATCGCTGAGTTGATCGGCTGTCTGAGCGATCGGGATAGGGATTCACCGGCCACTGATCCACCAGGAACCAGTCGGCGTAGGGCGATGCCGCTCCATTTTCCAGCAGGTGATGAAACGCCCAGAAACCCCGGCCGCAATGGTTGAAAACCCCATCGAGCAACAACCGCATCCCCCGTCGCTTCAGTTCGATCAGGAGGGCGTCGAATGCCGGATCGCCGCCCAGCAGTGGATCCACCTGAAAGTAGTCATAGGTGTGGTAACGGTGATTGGCTGCTGAACTGAAGATCGGGTTGAGATACAGGCAGTTGAATCCCATGGCCTGGATATGCTCCAGTCCCTCGATCACGCCCTGGAGATCGCCCCCTTGAAAGAGATGGGAATCCGGAGTTGATCCCCAGTTCTGAAAAGCCAGTCCACGCTGCTGGTCGGCTCGCTTGCTGCGCCGGAAGCGATCGGGAAAAATCTGATACACAACCGCATCAGCAGCCCATTCCGGCGGCAGGCTCGGATCCCGTACGTCCTCGCTATTCACCGACAACATGGAGGGTGCGGGTTGGGAAGGCGAAACTGATTTCATTTCTTGCAAAACAACGCACGATTTCAAGGTTGATGGCCTGCTGCGCATCCATGGCCCTCGTGTAATCACTGCTGCACACGTAATACACCAGCTCAAAATCCAGGCTGCTGGCGTTGAACTCAACAAAGTGGCAGCGATCGAAGCGGGCGTCTGGGTTGCTCTCAACAACCTCCCGCAGCAGCTCCGGAATGCCCTTCAGCGTGTCGGCATCGGTGTCGTAGGTGACCCCGAGCCGATAGATCAGACGCCGCTCCTGCATATCACCGTAATTGGAGATCACGGAACCTGCCAGGGTGCTGTTGCTCATCACGATCGCTTCTCCATCGATGCTGCGGAGCCGGGTGCTGCGAACTCCCACCGTCTCCACGGTGGCCCACACCTCCCCGACATGGATGAACTGCCCGGTCTGAAACGGTTTGTCGAGCAGGATGGTGATGTATTCAAAGAACTCAGCCACCGGCTGCTTGAGAGCCAGTCCCGCTCCGATTCCACCGGCGCTCAGCAACGCCCAGATCGCCGCCATCTGGATACCGATGTTCTGCAGATAGAACACCGCACCGATACACCAGATCACCGCCTGCAGCATCGGGGTGAGGGAGTGGAGCATGCTGGCAACAGTCGCTTCGTCCTGACGCTCGGCGAACCGGTGCAGCACCTGCACGCTGATCTTGTTGATCAGCCTCACCACAAGCACCACCAGCAACAGATTGGCGACAACAAACGCCACCCGGTCGCTCTCAACAGAGGTGGGCAGGAGCCGCCAGGCGAGAACAGCGCTGATCACCCAGCCGAAGGGCGGGATGGCGGCGATGACCACCTGCAGGATCCAGTCGTCAAGCGTGCCGCGTGTGCGCCGGACCATCGGCAGAAACATCACTCCGGCCAGCCGCGCCGCCACCAGGGAGAGCAGGCCGCCTCCCACAAGGGCGAGCAGGGCCTTGAAGATCGATGCGGCGAGCGGAGTCACGGCTGGTGACGCAGTCGGGCTCACTCCACATTTCCATCTCCGTCAACCCCTTGAGCCTTCAGGGCAGGGCCGCTGACAGATCCGCGCGCAGGCTCTAAACCGTGGAAAAGCTGCTGATGAATGACGGAGCCCCTGTTGCTGGCGCTGGATCAGGGCACGAGCAGCTCCCGGGCGGCGCTGTTCAATGGTGCCGGCGAGACCATCGCCGTTGCTCAGGTGCCGCTCTCGGTGCACTACCCGGCTGATGGCTGGGTGGAACAGGATGCCGAGGAGATCTGGCTCACCCAGCTGGAGGCGATGCGCCGGCTCGAGGCCTCGATCAGCCCCGCTCAGAGGGCTGCCGTTGCGGCCTGTGGCGTGACCAACCAGCGCGAAACCACGATCCTGTGGCGTCGTGGAGACAGCGCAGCCCTGGGCCCTGCGCTCGTCTGGCAGGACAGACGCACCCATCGGATCTGTGGCGAGTGGCGCGGGTTGTCTGTGGCCACGACCTGGATGGAGCGCACCGGTCTGGTGCTCGATCCCTATTTCAGCGCCAGCAAGATCCGCTGGCTGCTGGATCAGGACGCTGACGCCTGCGCTGCCCAGCAGCAGGGAGAACTCTGCTTCGGAACGGTGGACAGCTGGTTGCTCTGGCAGCTCAGCGGCGGACGCCGCCACGCCACGGATTTCAGCAATGCCAGTCGCACCCTGCTGCTGGATCTCGACGGTCTGGATTGGCTTCCCCTGGCTCTGGAACAGGTGGGCATCGGCAGGGATTCGCTGCCGGAGCTGCTGCCCTGCCGCGCCAGCTTCGCCACGATCACCGCTGGACTGCCCTTCGCCGGCACCCCGATCACGGCGCTGATGGGTGATCAGCAGGCGGCAACCTTCGGGCAGTTCTGTCTGAAGCCTGGCCAGGCCAAATGCACCTATGGCACCGGCGCCTTTCTTGTGGTCAACAGTGGCAGGGAACCGCTGCGTGCCCCGGGCGGGCTGCTCAGCACCGTGGGCTGGGTGGAGCCGGATGGCCAGGTCACCTACTGCCTTGAAGGCAGCGTGTTCAATGCCGGCACCGTGGTGCAGTGGCTGCGGGATGGCCTGGGTCTGATCAGGAGCGCCGAGGAGATGGATGGCCTGGCCGCCAGCGTCGCTTCCGCCGGCGACGTGATGCTGGTGCCGGCTTTCACCGGCTGGGGCTGCCCCCACTGGGACCCTTCGGCCCGCGGGCTGCTGATCGGGCTCAACCGCGACAGCGGTGCTGCCCACATCGCTCGGGCGGCTCTCGATGGAGTTGCGCTGTCGATTTCCACCCTGGTGGAACTGGCGGAAACCGCCCTCGGCGTTCCACTCGATCACCTGGCCGTGGATGGTGGGGCGGCGGCCTCCGACCTGTTGCTGCAGGCTCAGGCTGACAGCAGCGGGCTGGAGGTGAAGCGTCCGGCTCAGCTCGAGTCGACAGCCCTGGGCGTGGCACTCATGGCCGGTTTGGAGGCGGGGGTCATCCACGACCTCTCGGCCGCGCAGGACCGCCGCGGCGCCGGAATCAGCCGCTTTGTTCCCCAGCTGGATCCCCCCGCCCGTCAGTGCTGGCGGCGTCGCTGGGATGACGCGGTGCAACGCTCGCTTCACTGGCATTCCGATGACTCCGTTTGACCTGCTCGTGATCGGTGCCGGCTGCAACGGCGCAGCCCTGGCCCATGAAGCGGTCCGGCGTGGCCTGCGGGTGGCGGTGCTGGAAGCCGGTGATCCGGCTCAGGGAACCAGTTCCCGCAGCACCAAACTGCTCCATGGGGGCGTGCGTTACCTCGAGCTGGCCGTGCGGCGTTTCGACCCGGCCCAACTGCGACTGGTGCGCCAGGCACTCGCTGAACGGCGGCACTGGATCACGGCAGCGCCGTTTCTGGCCCGGGAGCTGCGCATCGCTCTGCCCACCACCGGGCCTCTCGCGCAGCTGTATTACCGCCTTGGCCTTGGGCTCTACGACCTGCTCGCCGGCAGCGAGGGTCTCAAGCCGACCGGCGCGGCCGGTCTGGAGGATCTCCACCAGGCTTTTCCACAGCTGGATCCCAGCTTTCGTTCAGCGCTGCTCTACAGCGATGGTCAGTTCGACGATGCCCGCCTGAACCTGCTGCTGCTGCTCACGGCCCGCCAGGCGGGGGCCTGCATCGAGCGCGACTGCCGCGTGGTGGGATTCGAGTCCGGACAGGGTGACCTGCAGACGGTGATCGGCCAGCACCCTGAGGGTCGCCAGAGCCGCTGGCCGGCACGGGTGATTGTCAATGCTGCCGGTGTGGCCGCCGACCAGCTGCGACAGCTGGCTGATCCACAGGCTCCGCCGCGCCTGCTGGTGAGCCGGGGTACCCATCTGGTGCTGCGTGAGCAGCTCTGCCGTGGCCGTGCCGGTCTGCTGGTGCCTCGCAGCAGCGATGGGCGGGTTCTGTTCATTCTGCCGTTCCTGGGGCACACCCTGGTCGGCACCACCGATGTGCCCTGTGAAGCGGCAGAAGCCACGGCCGTGTCCGATCAGGAGAAGCAGTTTCTGCTCGACCATCTCAGGGCGTGGTTTCCCCTCGCCCCTGACATCAGCGTCTCCAGTGCCTGGGCCGGAGGGCGGCCCCTGCTCCGTCCGGCCACCAACCAGGCCAGCAGCCGGGTGGTGCGCGAACACGAAGTGGAGCTGCTGCCCAACGGTCTGATCAGCGTGCTGGGCGGCAAGTGGACCACCTGCCGGCTCGTGGCGCTTCAGGCTCTCGAGGCCGTGGCTGAACGTCTCGGCCGCCAGCTGCCGCCGCCCGTGTCGCTGCCCCTGATCGGCAGTGCCGATCAGCCGGAACGCACCACCGCCGCTCTGGAGCAGCAGCGCCAGATGTTGCTCCAGCAGATTCCCGATCACCCCCAGCGGCAGGCTCAGGTGGAGCACCTTCAAAGCAGCTTCGGCCTGCTCGCCTCTCAGGTGCTGGCCGAGGCACGTTCCGAGGCTGAGCTGCTGCCGCTCAGCCAGGTGCTGCCGGTCTGCGCGGCCGAGTGGCGCTATGGTGCGCGCCACGAGCTGGCTCGCAACCCGCAGGATCTGCTGGCTCGCCGCAGCCGCATCTGGACCCTTGATCAGGCCGAAGCCGCCCGACTGGCTCCGCTGGCCGCGACGCTGCTCGAGGAGGAGAGATCAACATCGCCGAGCAGCCACCAGCAGAATCCGTAGGCCGGAAGATGCAGGAACCACTCGGCGCTGGCTGCTGGGAATTCGCATCCACAGAGCACATCACGCAACCGTTCCCCGCGCCAGGGTTCCAGATCCAGCTGGGTTGAGGCGCCCGTTCCGCTGAGGTTCACAGCCACCAGAACCGTCATGGCTGGATTCCGGCGGACGTAGGCGATCACGCTGGGATGCTGACTGTCAAGCAGCTCGAAGTCACCATCGCGCAGCGCGGGCAGCAGCCGCCTGCTGGTGAGCATGCGACGGTGCCAGTTGAGCAGCGAACCCGGCAGGGCCTTCTGCACCTCCACGTTCACCACCCTGTAGTCGTAGCCGGGTGTCGTGATCGGGGGAAGCACCAGCAGCGGGTCAGGAGCCGTCGAGAAGCCGCCGTTGCGTTCCGCCGTCCAGGCCATCGGCGTGCGATTCACATCCCGGTCCCGCAGACCCGGCCAGTCGCCCATTCCGAGTTCGTCGCCGTAGTACACGCACGGCATCCCCGGCAGGCTGTAGATCAGGGCATGCAGAGCCATGTTGGGCCGCGGATCCCCGTTCAGCAGGGGCGCCAGGCGGCGGTTGATCCCCCAGTTCAGCCAGTGGCCATGGGACGCCGGAAGCCCATGGCGAACCCAGTGGATCACGTCCGGAGGAACCAGATGGCCGTCTCCCAGCCAGAGTTCGTCGTGGTTGCGCAGCGGTAGAGCCCAGCGCAGCACATGGCCGCAGCGGCTCATCGAAGCCAGGAACGCCTGCAGGTTTCTGGTCTGACCATGGGCAACCGCCGCGAAGAGGTGAGCGGTGAGCGCGAAGTTGAAGGCGGCATGCAGTTCGTCATCCACGAGGTAAGGGGCTGCCTCATCGATCGGCTGGATCGCTTCAGCCAGCAGCAGCACCTCCGGTTTGCGCCGTTGAGCGCAGTGCTCACGCATGCGCTGCCTCAGACGCTTCAGAAAGGCATGGGTTTCGGGCAGGCCTTCACAACGGGTGCCCTCGCGCTCGAACAGATAGGGAATGGCATCGAGTCGGAATCCATCGACTCCGCGATTGAGCCAGAACTCCACAACCTCCAGCATCGCCTCCTGGACGGCAGGATTGTCGTAATTGAGATCGGGCTGGTGGTGCAGAAAGCGGTGCAGGTAGTACTGCTCGGCCACCGGATCCCAGCGCCAGTTGGAACTTTCAAACTGGCGGAACAGAACCGGAGCCTCCTGGTAGGCATCATTGCGATCCCTCCACACATAGAAGGCCCGTTCCGGTGAGTCCCGCTGTGCCCAGCGGGCCCTCTGGAACCAGGGGTGAAGGTCGCTGGTGTGGTTCAGCACCAGATCGAGGATCACCCGCAATCCGTGGTCATGGGCTGTTCTGATCAGGCGATCCAGGTCGCCCAGATCGCCCAGCTCGGGATGAATGCTGTTGAAATCAGTGATGTCGTAGCCACCGTCCCGCATCGGAGATGGGTAGATGGGAGTCAGCCAGAGCGCATCCACGCCCAGCCAGCGCAGGTGCCCGAGCCGGCGTCGCAGTCCATTGAGATCACCGATCCCATCGCCATCGCCATCGGCGAAGCTCCGGGGGATCAGTTGGTAGATCACCGCCCCCTCCCACCAGGCTTTGTCGCCGATGTTGCTGTCCACTGCGGAGCGTTGCCCCATGGCTTTCGGTCTCCAGCTGATTACGGATTAGACAAACTGATTACGGATTAGACAAACCCCGGCCTGCTGTCAGCCTTGGCCAGGGCACGCCGCCGCCCGGCCAGCTGCTGAAACCACTTCACATACTCGGCCGGCCCACCCGGAACCAGAGCGTCAATGTGCAAGGGATCCTCGGGGTCACTCAGCCCCTTCAGCTGCGGATCGCCGAGGCTCGGGCGGTCGAGCTCGCCCGTGCTGCTGTCCACCAGCACCACCCGGTTCGGGCGCCCGAAGCATTCCCCCAGGCCCTGAACAAGCTGCAGGAAGCCCCGGTCGCTGCCGCCACGACTCCAGCCCCGGCCATCGGTCAGCGGTTCTGACGTGATGGTGTCAGCCACTCCCACCAGGGTGGGCATCTGATCCTCGCTGATCCGCTCACGGCAGATCCTCAGCAGATCCGCTTCCCGCTCCGGGGCCTGACGGGCATTGAAATCCTCACCCAGGGGTGCCTTGCCGCACCGGGCCGCGATGTGCTGATTGAGCAGCACAAGCAGCCCCACCTCCTTGCGGGCTCCGCGCAACATGAACTGAACATCCGTGGTGCCGCCCTGAGCGTGCCCGGCCGGCATCAGCCGTTCCTGGCCACGTTCGCGGCCCAGGTTGGGGGCAAGGTGCAGGAAGAAGGAGCCATCCAGCCCGGAAGTGCGGGCCTCGATGAGATGTTCGGCCATCAGCTCGAGGGCCAGCCGCTGCAGCGTCTGCCTCCGCCCGGGGTCCGGGCCGACCCAGGCGAACAGCCCATTGAGATTGATGGTGGGGGACACAGGGTTATCCAGCACCGCCTGCAGGATCAGCCGATGCCGTTCCCGAGCGGAGGCCTCCGGCAGCAGTGGCCTGAGACCGCTCTCCAGCCGTTCCAGCAACCGCTCAGGAAGGGCACCCAGAAAATCCAGCTCCGCCTCGCTCACCCCGGGATGACTGAGGTTCCCCCTGCTGTCCTGGAGCTGAACCCCCCCTGCTGCGAGCCCGGGCAGGTAGAGCCCCTCAGCAGCCGCATCGCGCTCGCCGGTGAGAGCTGCCTCCACCAGCCTGTTCAGCCCCCTGCGGCCGGCATGTTCACCATTGGTCAGCACCCGGAAGCTGTCCTCCAGGCTGGCGGCTGCCTCGATGTAGCCCGGATCCAGACGTCGTTCGAGCGGATCACGCACCAGCGGCATGCACACGCCATCGACGTCCTGGACCAGCAGCAGATTGCGTTCGCTGCTCAGCTCATCCTGCAGCTCAGCCAGGGTGAGCCTGATCATGCGCACCAGAGGAACCCTTCCTTACCCTCTCACAGGCCCGAGAGCCTGGCAGGTGAGGATGGAACCGTCCCGATCTCCCCGAGCAGCCCTGTTAAAAAACGGATTTTTCCCGCCGAATCTGGATCCCGCCCTGATCCGCGAGCGCCTGCTTGCCCTTGAGCAGGGCAAGGTGGGTCTGTACAGCGTGGGGTTGTATCCGGCCGCCCTGGCGTACAACTGCGCCATGCAGACCGACGGATCGCGTCTGCTGCTCGCGCCTCGCCCGGGTCGCTCGCTTCTGGGAGCCTTCTCGGCCGATGACCTGGCCGGTATGGATCCGGCCCATCTCGCCACGATGGAGATGATGGCGACGCATCTGCAGGGCAGCAGCCGATCGCCGAACCGCCTGGCTGATCTGATCGAACGGTGTGAACTGGTGGTTCTGAGCGCCAACAGCAACCACGTTGAGGAAGATCTTCAGGAGGCTCTGGCTCTGCGTGAATCCATGCAGCGCGAGCACGTGGTGCTGGCCTGTCTCGCGGGCTCGTTCTGCCACGACCCGATCAGCAACGAGGCCTATGTGCTCTGCCAGAAGGAGCCCAACCTGGCCTTCTTCAGCGGTTTTCATCGCCATGGGGCGCTCCGTAACCCCCTGGACAGTTTCACGGCCAACTTCTGCCATCCCAACGCCCTCACCGCCCTGCTGGGGGCTCGCCTGCTGGATCGCATCTCACCGAACATTCAGGTTTCGGCCGGTGTTCACAACATCGAGGGGCAATACGTCAAGGCCGCCAAGAACATGGCCTCGATCTTCGCCGGATTCACCTACACCTTCCACCGTGAGAATCCCGGCGTGCTGCCCACGGTGCTGACTCTGCTGCTCGATCAGTGCCTGGATCAGGCTGCCACGGTGTCGATGGCGCGACGCGATCGGCAGCGCCTGTACCACCGGCAGCCCATCGCCCTCACCGAGCTCGGTTACGGCGTGCAACGCATCGAGGCTGCGCTGCTGCGCGACGGAGATATGGAAAAGGTGCGTGATCACACCTTTTCCCAGCTCACGGCCATGGTGGCCGATGTGCGAGGCAGCATGATGCTGCCCACATCCGGCAGCCCCACCCGAAATTTCCAGGCCGGCCGGGTGCTGGCAGAGCGGATGCGGGAACTCGGACGCTGTCCCAACGGCCTCGAGGAGCTGGAAAGCTGGTGCGAGCAGGCCGGGATCGTCAAGGGCGGGCTCGAGGGCCTGCGCTCGCTGCGCTACTGGCCCCAGATCGTCCGGCAGTACGGAATCCCGCTTCATGACGCCTCCCTTGGCAATCTGCTCTACATGGCGGTGCTGGGGCGGCAGAACTCCAGGCAGGCCGCCTTCGCGGTGATGACCCAGAGCCGTGAACTCAGCAACTACTGCCAGGAATCCGTGCGTCCGACGCACAGCCGCCGCTTCGCCGAAGCCCTGCAGAACCTCGACAACCCGGCAGCGATGGATCTGGTGGTGAGCGCGGTGGTCTCCGACCTGGCACGGCACCCCAACACCGAGGACAGTTTCATCGATGACGAGACCTCCACCGACCAGCTTCCGGCCTATCTCAGGGCCATGAATGTGATTGAGAACGTGTGGTGATCTGGAGGGGTGATCTGGAGGTGGAGGCGCCTGCCGCTCAGTTCGAGGAAAGCCGTTCCCCGGTGCGCCGGTTGAAGCGAAGCTCATCGGAGGCACGCCATCTCACCTGCACGTCGTCGTCGGTGCAGAGCTCCTTGCTGACCACTTTCAGAATGGAATCAGGCCCGCAGGCCACATGGCTGATCACACGGTCACCCAGCCACTCCCAGTGCACGACCCGGCCCGGTCTGGCCTTCCAGCCGTTCGGCAGAGCCGTCGAGGCGGGCTGCAGCTGAACCCGTTCAGGCCGCAGCCCGAGCTGGGTATCCTCACCATCCCGGATCAGATTGATGGTCGGGCTGCCAAGGAATCCGGCCACGAAGCGATTCACTGGTGATTCATACAGCTCCCTGGAGGTGCCCAGCTGCTGAAGTCGTCCTTCTCGCAGAACGGCGATCCTGTCGGCGAGCCCCATGGCTTCCTGCTGGTCGTGGGTCACATAGATGACAGGAGCACCGGTCTGGCCGAGCAGATCCCTCAGCTCGGCACGCAGGTCATCCCGCAGCTGGGCATCGAGATTGCTCATCGGCTCATCGAGCAGAAACAGGGCCGGCCGGCGCAGCAGGGCCCGCGCCAGGGCGACGCGCTGACGCTGACCCCCGGAAAGCTGGGCCGGCCGGCGCAGGCGCAGGGCGTCAAGTTTCAGCAGCGTCAGCACCCGCTGGAGCTCCCGGGCGATCGTCTGCCGCGTCTCCCCCCGCAGCTCCATCCCAAGACTGAGATTCCGCTCCACGGTGAGATGGGGATAGAGCGCATAGCTCTGGAACACCATCGCCACCTGGCGTTGACCGGGCGGCAGCGCCGTCACGTTTCGCCCCCCCAGCCAGACTTCGCCGGCTGAGACGGGATCGAGGCCGGCGATCAGACGCAGAACGGTGCTCTTGCCGCAGCCGCTCGGCCCCAGCAAAGCCAGGATCTCACCGGCAGGAACTTCAAGGCTGAGCTGATCCAGCAGGGTCTGATGACCCAGACGGCGGCTGAGGCCACGCAGTGACAGACCTGAATCCGTGGAACCCGGCATGGACATGTTCGCAATCATCCTTTGATGGCTCCCTGAGTGAGACCGCTGACGATCTGGCGCTGAAACAGCAGCATCAGCAGGATCAGGGGGGCACTGCCGATCACCGTGGCGGCGGCGAAGGCCCCATAGGGAATGGTGTACACGGACGAGCCGCCGATGCGGGCGATGGCCGGCGCCAGGGTGAGCAGGTCGCTGCGGCTCAGCCAGGTGAGCGCAATCGGGTATTCGTTCCAGCAGAAGATGAAGATCAGCAGCGAGGCACTGGCCATTGCCGGGGTCATCAGCGGTAGCAGCACCCAGCGCAGGCGCTGCCAGAGATCCATCCCCTCCATCACCGCCGCCTCCTCCAGCTCCAGCGGGATATCCCGGAACGAAGCCTGCAGCAGCAGGATTGCCAGCGGAAGGGACAGGCCTGCATAGGGCAGGCTCAGGGCCAGGAGGTTGTTGGCCAGGTGCCAGTCGCGTGCCACCTCCAGCAGGGCCAGGAACAGCAACACGGCAGGGAAGGCTGCGGCGCCGGCCACCAACAGCGAGAGCGTGAGTGATGCCGTGCGGCCGATGCGACTGAGGGCATAGGCGCAGGGCACGGCCAGGAGCAGCGTGAGGACTGTGCTGCTGGCGCCAACCACAGCGCTGTTGAGCAGATAGATCAGAAAGGGAGGATCACCCTGCAGCAGCTGGAGGTAATGCTCAAGAGTCCAGGCGCGCTCACCGCTGGCTCCACCGGTGAGCGCATCGGTGGGCCTCAGAGACGTGTAGAGCTGCCACAGCATCGGCCCGATACTCCAGATCAGCAGCGCCAGGCGGGCCATCAGCGCAGCTCCTCCGAGGCGGTGCGGCTCCATTGAAAGAAAAGGGCCGCCAGGCCCACCACCGCCAGAAGCACGGCGAAGGAGCCGAGCATCACCGTGGCGCTGTAGCCGAAGTCGAGAAAGCGCATCGCATTGAGGTAGGCATAGAGCGCAAGGCTTTCGGTGCTGCCTGCCGGGCCACCGCCGGTGAGCACCTGGATCAGATCAAACACTCCCAGGGCCTGAGCCAGGCGGAACAGCAGAGCGATCAGCAGATAGGGTGCGAGCAGGGGCAACGTGATCCGGCGCAGGCTCTGCCAGGCAGCGGCTCCCTCGAGAGCTGCTGCCTCGTAGAGGTCAGCCGGAATGTTCTGAAGGCCCGCCAGCAAGAGCAGCGCCACAAACGGCGTTGTCTTCCAGGTGTCGGCCCACACCGCCGTCAGCCAGGTGATCGCTGGATCCGAAAGGAACCCCGCCGATTCCAGACCCAGTTGCCGCAGCAGCTGGTTGATCGGACCATAGGGATCATTGAAGATCCAGCGCCAGCCGAGCGCCATCACGGTGGTGGGCAGGGCCCAGGGCAGCAGGCTGATGGTGCGCAGAGTGCCGCGGCCGCGCAGCGGCTGGTTCAGCAGCAGCGCAATCGCCAGGCCCAGCATCATTTCCAGTCCCAGAGAAGCCGAACTGAAACGCAGGGTCTGCCAGGTGTCCTGCCAGAAGCGCGCATCATTCCAGAGGCGCAGCCATTGCTGGGCCCCCACGGGCCTGGGCTGCAGCCCGGTGAGCACGGTCTGAGCCTGGGTGCTCAGCCAGGCATAGTGCAGCATCGGCGCCGCGAACACGGCAAGCAGCCAGATCAGTGCCGGAGCCATCAGAAGCCAGAGCTTCCAGCGCATCAGGTGAGGCCTCCAGCGGTCACCAGCAGGCGCTCACTGTTGCTCTGCAGCTCGGCCATGGCCGGTTCGGGCAGGATTCCGCCCGTGATCACGTTGTTGACATCCCTGTAAAGCAGATCGCTGAGCTGGGCGTACACGGGCGTGAGAGGCCGCAGCACCGCATCGCTCAGGGCCTGCTTCAGTTCGCTCAGCACGGGATTGATGGCCAGCAGTTCGGGGTCGTCGAACAGGCTGAGCCGGGTCGGGGTGTAGCCCCAGTTCAGGTTGAGCTGTTTCTGGGCCTCCACGCTGGTGAGGTAGCGCAGGGCTTCCACGGCGGCCGCTTTGTGACGGGAGCCGGCGAGCAGAGCCAGTCCCCAGCTGCCCTGGGTGGCAGCGTGGGGTTCACCGGCTTCACTCACCATCGTGGTGATGCCCACCTTGCCTCGCAGGAGCGATTCGGGTTTGTTCAGCTCCGCCCAGGCATAGGGCCAGTTGCGCATGAAGGCGGCATCACCGGCCTGGAAAACCTGAAGCGCTTCGGGCTCCGTCATGTTGGCCACCGTGGGCGGCGTGATCCCGGCCTCCACCAGATGCCGCAGCCAGGTCACCGCTTTCACCGCAGCGGTGCTGTCGAGGCTGGGTTGACCGTTTTCCAGCCAGTGGCCGCCGAAGCCCCGCAGCATTTCCACCACCACGCAGCTCAGCCCCTCATATTGGCGGCCCTGCCAGACATAGCCCCAGTTGACCTCACCTTCCGCCTGAAGACGCCTGCTGATCTGCTCAAGTTGCTCAGGAGTGCGGGGTGGTGCATCCATCAGATCGCTACGCCAGTAGAGCAGCCCCATATCGGCCACAAGCGGGAAGCGCCAGAGATGGTCGTCGAAGGCATTGCCCAGTTCCGCCCCCGTGGCCAGATCGGCCAGGGCCTCTGCTCCCAGCCAGCCCTCCAGCGGTTCCAGCCAGCCGGCAGCAGCGTATTTGGGTGTCCATGTGACATCCATCAGCAGCAGGTCATAAGGGCTGTCCCCCAGCAGCAGGCTGCTGACCGCAAGATCGGAGACCGCTTCAGTCTCCAGTGGCCCACGGGTCACGCTGAGGCGGATGCGGGGATGGCTGCGATTGAAAGCTCCCACCAGCTCAGCTGTGGCATCGGCAAAGGGAGCTGGCATCAGCACCGAAACCGGTTGCACGAAGGTCTGGGCCCTGACCCACAGACACAGCGAGAACCCCAGCAGCAACAGCAGCGCCAGAGCCAGATACCGGCCGATCCTCATCAGCTCGTCAGCTGGGGATCGGGATGCTGGATTGCCTGCAGTTGCTCCCTGGCCCAGTTCTCAACGCTCAGTTGCTCAACGGCACTCACCATCGAGGTCATGCGGCTGTGTTGTTGATCAACCGGCATGGAGAGGGCAAGCTCGATCGCGCTGTCCATGAGCCGTTGTGAATAGGGGTTGGTGAACACCGCTCCCCTCATCACGACGGAAGCACCGGTGAATTCTGAGAGCACCAGGGTGCCACCCATTCCTTTGCGTGCCGCTGCGTATTCTTTGGCCACCAGGTTCAGGCCATCGCGCAGCGGCGTGATCCAGCAGATGTCCGAGGAGGCAAACCAGGCGACCATCTCCTCATAGGGAATGCGCTGGGTGGTGAGATGAATCGGCACCCAGTCGATGCGACTGAACCGTCCATTGATCCGGCCCACCATTTCCTCGATGCTGCGCTGGGTGTCTTCATACACTTTCATCCCTGTGTTGGCTGCCACGCAGGCCAGAACAAGCACCACCTGGTTATGCAGATCAGGTCGACGTTCAAGCAATCTCTCGTAGGCCAGCAGCATCTCTTCATTTCCCTTGGTGTAGTCCACACGGCTGGCTGAAAGGATCAGCTGGCGACCGTTCTTTGTGCTTTTTTCGATCTCGCTGATCAGGGTCCGCACCATGGGGCTATCCCTGATTTGTTGAATCACCTGAGGGGAGGTGCCCACGGGAGTTGAAACCAGTTTCACCCTGTGGCCCCGGTATTCCACCCAGGGGGTCGCATCGGGCTGTGCGAGGGCGCTCCCACAGCTCAGAAAATGGCTGGGAACATCAGTTTTGGGGCCTTTCTCGACAGGGAGCAGGCTGGTTGCAGCACGGGCAAAGTTCTCGGCATACCTCGGGATGTGGAAGCCAACCGCATCGCAGCAGAGCAGACTCTCCAGAATCTCAACCCGCCAGGGCAGGATGCTGAACACATCGCTGCTGGGGAAGGGGGTGTGATGAAAAAAACTGATTCTCACATCCGGGCGTATGGCCCTGATGTAGCCGGGAGTGAGCCAGAGGTTGTAATCATGAATCCAGATTGCCGCACCGGGCGAAGCTTCGTCGCAGGCGGCAATGGCAAAGCGTCGGTTGACCTCTTGAAAGGTCTGCCAATCCGCATTGTTGATCGCAAAAATTGACGGAAAGCTATGCAGAATCGGCCAGATCGATTCTTTGGACGTGACGTGATAAAAGCTGCTGATCTGGGTTTGTTGAAGCGGAATGCGCCGCAGCCTGATCTTGGTCGGCTCTTCAATGATCTGGATCAGATCATCAGCCTGAGAAGATTCTTCTTCCCTCCAGGCCAGCCAGGTGGCAGAAGGCTGAGATCCGATCAGATTCCTGAGTGTTGGGATGATCCCATTGGGACTTTTCTGGTCTTCCCAATTGCGGTTTCCTTCGGCGTCGATCGTTTCATCATAAGGCGAACGATGATAGACCAATACAAAGGAACTGGGCACGCTATTCAGGAGAATTACATCGATTCAACAATCCTGAGCTGGCAACAGTAACACTAATCTGAGCGATCAGGGAGGATGAGGACTTCAGGCATCGCATGGGCGGGGATGTGCCGCACATGCGATGTGCCAAAACAGGAACTGTACCAGCACTATCTCGTACTGGCCAGGGCTTGTCAACTGTTCAAAGGCCCCGCTCCATCAGTCGGCCCATCAGATCGGCGCTGCGCTGTTGGAAGCCAGCCAGCTGGTTGGGCTCCAGGCCGCCCACCGCGAGCCGGGCGAGCTCATAGAGATGACGGCTGAGCTCATCCGCCAGCTGCTGGCTGGGTGAATGGGCTCCTGCTGAGGTGATCACTGATCCGGCCGCCAGTTTCAGAAGCCCGTCCACCAGTCGATGCCGGCGGTTCACCAACAGAACGTGGTGGTCAGGGAGACCGGGCAGACGCTGCTCCATCAAGGCACCCATGTCGTTGATGCGTCGCATCTGTTCCGGCAGAAGGATCAGGGCTGCCGGAGCGTCGTCGGCTTTGAGGGCCTGCACCTGGATGGTCACCTTGTCATCGTCGAGAGCGGCCTTGAACAGCTCACGGATCCTCTCGCTGGCGTCTTTGCCCGCAGCATCGCTGAGTTCACTTTCCTTCTCCTGAAGTGAGTCATCCAGTTCGCTGTCAACGCGTTGAAACTTCAGTTCGCTATGGCGATACTCCAGCCAGGGAATGAACTGGGTATCAATGAAGGTGTCAGCCAGCAGAACCTCTTCACCCTGGCTCTTCCAGAGGGAGAGGGGACCGGCCTGACCGGCTTCGTCGGTGCAATACAGAATGCGTTTGTCGTGATCCGGCTTCAGGCGGCTGCGGTATCCCGCGAGCGTGGTGAATGTGCTGCCATTCTCAGCGGCAACCGGATCGAGGATCTGACCTTCACCAGGCCCATCTTCCAGAGCAGCGGCCGTCGTCCCGAAAAGGACGATGTCAGCCACCTGATCAGCGAACTTCTCATCCTCCATGGCGCCGATCTTGATGAAGGGTGCGAGAGATTCCCAGCTCTCGGCATAGCGTGTGGGCTCATCACGATGAAGCTGCTTGAGTCGATCGGCCACTTTCTTGGCCACAAAACCACCGATCGATCGAACGCGACGGTCTGTCTGTAATGCAGAGCGACTGACGTTGAGTGGGATGTCCGGCGAATCGATGACCCCACGAAGAGGCAGGAGGTAGCGAGGAACAACTTCTTTGATGGAATCACTGACAAAGACGTTGTTGCAGTAGAGTTTGATTTCTCCCTTCTCCCAATCGGCGCGACCCGTTGATTTTGGAAAGAATAAGATACCTTGCAAATGGTAGGGATAGTCTGTCTTCAGGTGAACCCAGAGCAGCGGATCGCCTTGGAAGGGATAGAGGTAGCGGTATAGTTCTATGTAATCGTTGTCGCTGAGTTCGCCTGGGCTTTTGCGCCAGGCGGATTCACGCTTATTGACGGTCTCTCCTTCCAGCTGTACTGCGACCGGCAGGAAGTCGCAGTATGTTGTGATCAGGGTGCGTATCCGTGCGGGCTCAATATATTCAAGCTCCTCTTCCATGAGGTGAAGCACGACGTCGGTTCCCGGTTCGCTCCGTTCTGCCGGTTCAAGCTGAAAACTGGGCGATCCATCACAGCTCCAGCGCACCGCCTCGGCACCCTCCCGCGCTGAAAGGGTGATTAATTCGACCTGCTTGGCAACCATGAAGCTGGAATAGAAGCCAAGGCCGAAATGGCCGATGATGGCATCGCTTTCACTCTTGTATTTTTCAAGAAAGTCTTCCGCGCTTGAAAAGGCAACCTGGTTGATATAACGCTTGACCTCATCAGCACTCATGCCGATGCCATTATCTGAGATCGTCAGTGTTCCAGCCTCACGATTGATCCGGATCTGGATGGTGCCCTCGGGCCCCTCAAGACAATCGCCGCCCATGGCAGCCATGCGCCGTTTGCTGATCGCATCCACGCCATTGCTGACCAACTCCCTGAGAAAGACTTCGTGGCCGCTGTAGACGGCCTTCTTGATGATCGGGAAAATGTTTTCGGTGTGGATCTGAATCTGACCCTTTTCCGCTTGCAGCACCGCCGGAGCACCCTGAGGACTTCTCTCCAATCTCTCGCGAGGCAGGCACCCTCGCCAAGCTCTGGCATGGGCAGGAAACCGACCAGCCTCAGCTCAGCGGAGCCGCCCTTTGCCGGTTGCGGCGTACGTTCTCCTCAAGGTCACAGGGCTGGTAGTCGCCGCAGATCTGGTTTCGGCCCGTGTAAGGCCAGATCGCCATGGGCAGCTCCATTTCAGCGGGAACCCTCGCCGGAGGATCGGCTGAAAAGGTGAGGCCAGCGGAGCTGAGCTCCACCATCGTCAAGGCGAACCGGCTGGGAGCATGGCGGGTGCAGGGAGCGATCGAACCGAGATTGGTCATCTCCAGTCCGTGGTTCTGATCCCAGTGGCTGCAGGTCTGACAGCGCTGCGTGTTCATCGGTCGGCACGGTCAGAAACCGTCGCGGGTTTGCCTCCCCACTGAACCCAGCGACCAGCGAGCGGCCGGCAGGTTCGGCGGATCTGCTGCAGTACCGAGCGCACAACGTCTCTATGAGGGTTTTCTCTGCAGATCGGGCCGTTCCTCCGCGAGGATGGCGCCGCTGACCGGACAGACCTGCAGACAGATGCCGCAGTCGATGCAGGTGTCGAAGTCGATCCAGTAAAAGGGTGTTCCCTTTCGGTTGGCTCCTGATCCAGGCTGAATGCAGGCCACCGGACAGGCATCAACGCAATCGGCCACCCCTTCGCACTGGTCACTCACAATGGTGTGGGCCATGGCCGGAATCAACGCTTCCCACGGATCCTAAGGAGGCTCATCCTGGAGGAAGGTCCAGGCGCTGCAACCTCTGGCGGCTGCCAGGGCCTCGGCTTCCGCGGGGTGGCTCAGGGGCTTGCCGTGGAGCTCGGCCACCTCACCACGGCGATGGCAGCCTTCCAGCTCCCGCAGGGCTTTCGACAGACCGGTTTCGGCACTGAACGCCACCAGCCGGCGCTGGTCCTGCGGATGAATGGCTTCTCCCAACCCCGGCAGTTCTCGCAGGGCGTCGATATCGAAGCCGAAGCCGACACCCGTGGCCATGCCGCTGCTCTGGCCCTGCTGACCTACGCCTCCCCCCCAGAAACGGCCCACCAGAGCGTCGTAGCGGCCACCGCTGGCGATTTCAATCGGCGCGTGAGCCCCCTGGCAGACAAGTTT
This sequence comes from Cyanobacteriota bacterium, assembly GCA_035285465.1. Classification (GTDB taxonomy): domain Bacteria; phylum Cyanobacteriota; class Cyanobacteriia; order PCC-6307; family Cyanobiaceae; genus UBA5018. Next base: position 66,177 of record JAYKHC010000012.1, on the reverse strand, counting down.
GAGCACAAGCCCGTCATACAAGGCGAAATGAGGTTGGAATGTGGGGTCGAGCTGCAGGCGCACCCCCTGGGCGGCAGCCACCTGAATCACAGGATCAAGAGTGGAGCTCAGTTGATCCAGGAGCGGATGATCCCCGAGCCATTGGTTGAGCTCCGCCAGCACGTGGACTGGCTCCCCCCGAAGACGATGGAGGGTCTCCAGCCAGCTGCACTGGGATGGCGGCAGGGGCAACGAGGCCAGCGCGATCGAATCCAGGCTGCACAGCGCTGCACGCACCTCCTGACGCTGGGCCGTTGGAACCTGGTCGAGCAGCAGGCTGAGCAGGCCGTGGTGACTCAGCAGGAGCCTGGGCTGATGTTCGGCGCTCAGGCCCAGGCGGCAGGCAGCAGCCAGAAGCAATCTCAGGAGTTCGGCATCAGCGGCTGCCGATGGATCCCCGAGGAGTTCCACTCCACTCTGAAGCTGCTCCTGGATCCGAGGCGGTGAATCCGCTGGAAAGCTGCGATAGATGGTGCCTTCACTCCAGAGCCGCAGGGGCCTGGGCTGATCGAGCAGCCGGGTGCAGGCCGCTCTGGCGATCGGGGCGGTGAGTTCAGGACGCAGACCCAGAGGCTCGCCACTCACAAGACGCACGATCTCCCGCTCATCAATGCCTCCGCCAGCCCGGAGGGTATCGGCTCGCTCAACCGTGGGTGGGGCGACCTGCCTGTAGCCCCAGAGTCGGTAGACACGGGAGAGTTCATCACAGAGGCGTCGGTTGCGTTCGACTTCTCCTGGGTTGAGATCCCTGACGCCGGTGGCAGGTTGGAGAGCCATCGGTGCGAAGCAGAGAGCGACGATCCTCCTATGGAGCAGGCGGGTCGAGCTCAGCAGCACCGAAACAGCGCCCGGGTACAGGAACTGATTCCCTGAGGCCGGCAACGATCTCGGAATGGATCCCGGGGGTGCAGGCGATCAGACGACCGCTGTTGAGGTCAAGATCTGATCCGTCGTAGGCACTCACCCGACCGCCGGCCTGTTCCACCAGCACGACGCCCGCCGCAAGGTCCCAGGGCGACAGCCCCCGCTCCCAGTAGCCGTCGCAGCGTCCGGCGGCCACGAAAGCGAGATCAACCGAAGCCGCACCGGCCCGACGGACTCCCTGGGTTCGGTGCGTGAAATAGGCAAATTCGGCGTAGTTGTTGTCCAGACGGATCTGGCGGTCATAGGCGAACCCGGTCACGAGCAAGGAGTCACGCAGACTCCGGCAGCAGCTCACCTGCAGCTGGCGGTCGTTGCACCAGGCCCCCGCCTGAGCGGCCGCCCAGTACGACTCCTGAAGGGCCGGAACCGCCAGGGCCCCCAGCAGTGGCTGGCCTTGCCAGCAGAGTCCCACCGAGGTGGCGAAGAAGGGATAGCCATGGGCATAGTTGGTTGTACCGTCCAGGGGATCCACCACCCACTCGAGATCTCCTGGCCTTGAGCGACGACCGCTTTCCTCGGCCAGGATCCCGATCTGGGGAGTCTCCCTCTCGAGCAGTTCCAGAACAGCCGCTTCGGCAGCGGTATCGGCCTCGGTGACCAGATCTCCGGGTCTCCCCTTCTCCCGGATCCGCTCGAGGCGCCCATAGAACTCAAGCAACCGGGCCCCACCTGTTTCGGCTGCCCGGCGGGCCAGATCCGTGAGTCGTTCAAGGTCTGTGCTGCTGAGGCCACTGGCATCGGCGCACCGGTCTGATCGAAGCATCACTCCTCATCCAGCGGAAGGCCCGAACGCACCCTGCCACGGGCGAAGTGCCGCCCGAACTGAAGCTCATAGACCTCATCCTCATCCTGGGTCTCCACAACCAGAGGCCCGAGGGCCCTCGCCACGCACAGCAGGCCATAACCACGCTCTCTCAGGTCTCTTGACAGGCCGAGAGAGTGACGCTCATCGATTCTGCCCTGCAACACACGGACAGCGCAGGCTGTGCAGCAGCCCTGACGGCAGCTGAACGGCAGCGGGTCGCCCTGACGCTCAAAGCTTTCAAGAATCGACTCACCCTCGCGCACCTGATGGGTGATCGTGCGCCCGGCCTGTCGCCAGTGAACCGTGATCGGGTAAGTGTGGGTCATCGGGCCGGCTGCTAGATTCTCATTCTGTTGCCCCGGTCTGCTTCTTGTGGAGAGGTGGCCGAGTGGTCGAAGGCGCAGCACTGGAAATGCTGTATAGGGGCAACTCTATCGAGGGTTCGAATCCCTCCCTCTCCGTTGATCTCCGGTCCCAGGGCCGGATTTTTTTTGCTGATGGCCCACCTGCTGTTCCATCCGGAAAGGCCCGTTCATCCGAAACGGCCGCTGACGTAATCCTGGGTGGCTTTTTCGCGGGGAGCGTTGAAAATACGTTCCGTTTCGTTGAATTCCACCAGATAACCGATCTTGCCACTGCCGCCCTCGACGGCCTCGGCATTGAAGAAGGCTGTCATGTCGGCAACGCGAACCGCCTGCTGCATGTTGTGGGTCACAATCATGATGGTGTAGCTGCGCTTGAGCTCATGCATGGTTTCTTCAATCTTCAAGGTGGAGATCGGGTCGAGGGCTGAACAGGGTTCATCCATCAGAATCACTTCGGGCTCCGTGGCAATCGCTCGAGCGATGCAGAGTCGCTGCTGCTGCCCACCCGACAAGGCCAGACCGCTTTGATTGAGCTTGTCTTTGCATTCATCCCACACCGCTGCCTTGCGAAGTGAACGTTCAACCAGTTCATCCATGTCACCGCGGTAGCCATTGATCCTTGCTCCAAAAGCTATGTTTTCATAGATGGTCTTTGGGAATGGGTTGGGCTTCTGGAACACCATGCCAATGCGTCGGCGAACCTCCACCGGATCGATGCGCCTGTCATAGAGGTCGTGGCCATCAAAAATCACCCGTCCTTTCAGAGTGCAACCGGGAATGAGATCATTCATCCTGTTCAAGGCGCGGAGCACCGTGCTTTTTCCGCAGCCTGAAGGACCGATGAATGCCGTCACCTTGCCTCTGGGCAGGTCCATGAAGACGCTGCGGACGGCAGCGAATTTTCCGTAGCTGATGGTGACGTCCTGCAGTGACATGCAGATGCTGCTGGAAACCGGTGTAGGCATCGTGGTGGCGGAGAGGCGGTTGGTCATCACAGGAGAGAGAAGAAAGGTGAGTCGGAAATGATGAGTGAGAAGCTGGAAGACCGCCTCAAGGGCAGCTCAACTCTGCGTGAACCGGCTGATCCAACGCGCAGTGAGGTTGGCCGCCAGAATCATGACCACCAACACAAACGAAGCGGCCCAGGCCAAGGCGTTCTGGGCGGGGTAAGGCATGATTGCAAAATTGAAAATCAGCACGCTCATTGTTGCGATCGGATTGAATATTCCTTCTGGCCAGAAAGGCGAAAACAAGGCGGTGAAAATCAGCGGAGCTGTCTCTCCTGCGGCCCTGGCAATTCCAAGCACAACTCCGGTGGCGATTGAGGAGAATGCGGCAGGCAGGGTGATCCTGAGAATGGTGACAAATTTTGAGGCTCCTACCCCGTAGGCCCCCCAGCGCAGATCCTGGCTCACCAGCTTGAGGCCCTCATCGGTTGTCTTGATCACCGTGGGAAGCATCAGCACAGCCAGGGCGAGACCACCGGCAACAGCGCTGTAGCTCTGGTCAAACAAAACGCGCGTAGCTACGATGGCTCCATAGATAAAAACCCCGCAAATAATAGAAGGAACTCCGGCCAGGATGTCATTGCCAAAGCGAACAAACTGCGAAAACCAATTGTTCTTTGCGTATTCGCAGAGGTAGATTCCACCTCCCAGGCCAACTGGAATCGCCACCGCGGAGGCGATCAAGGTGACCAGCAGGGTGCCCACAATCGCGTTGCCAATTCCGCCGCCATCCAGTCCCGGCGCTGGCGGCAGCTGGGTGAGGAGTGTTGGGCTGATCAGCCGCCCACCCTGAACCAGAACGTAGAGAATCACCAGAAACAAGGGCAGAACCGCTATCACGGAAAACAATCCCGCGATACTGGTGAACATCTGATTTAACCGATTGCGTCGAAGATTTGGATTGAAGATCAGGGGCCGGCGATCAAAAAGATCGGAGCTGCTGATCTGAACAGAGGTGGGGGGGATCATTGACATCGAGAAGCTCAGTAACGCAGGCTCAGTCGTCGCACAACCCATTGGGCGCAGACGTTAACAACCAATGTGAGCAGCATCAGCACCAGCGCCGCATACATCAGAGCTGATACCTGAATGCCATCGGCTTCACCGAACTGATTGGCCAACATGGAGGCAATTGTGTTGCCAGGTGAAAGAAGGGACAGGTTGAAATTCAACGAGTTACCGATGATCATCGTGACCGCCATCGTTTCACCCATAGCCCTTCCCAGGGCCAGCATCACGCCACCGGTGATGGCTGAAATGGCCGCCGGCAGGATCACACTGAAAATCGCCCCCCAGCGGGTGGTGCCCACGCCATAAGCGCCCTGGCGAAGTTCTGCAGGCACCTGGTTGAGGGCATCCCTGGAAATCGAGGTGATGATCGGAAGCACCATCACCACCAGAATCAGAATGGCCGGAGCCATCCCTGGGCCCTGGGGAACCGTGGCAAAGAACGGCGACCAGCCCAGCACCCTGTGAAGCAGCTCCAGCGCCGGACGAATGGCCGGCTCCATCACGAAAATCGCCCAGAGACCCAGCACCACGGAGGGGATGGCGGCCAGCAGCTCAACCATCAGTCCGATCGTTTCCCGCATGGCCCTCGGGATCAGATCCTCGGTGATGAAGATCGCCGTGCCGACGCCCAGAGGAACGGCGATCGCCAGGGCGAGCAGCGACGACACCAGGGTTCCGTAGATGGCCACAAAGGCGCCATAGGTCTCGTTGACGGGATCCCAGCTCGAGGTGATCAGGAAACGGAAGCCGAAGGCCTGGAAGGCCTCGACGGAACCTTGGTAAACCGTGTAGAAAATTCCCACCAGCAACAAGGCCACGATGGAGGCCAGCCCCAGCGTCAACTGGCGGAATCCAAGGTCGACCAGCTTCTCGCTGGGTGGTCGACGACGGAGGGTGAACGCATCGGCGTCCACAACAGAAGGGTGGTCCGGCGTCATGCAGGGTGGAAGTGAGTGGGACTGAGACGCGATGAACTCACGTCAAGCCTGGCATCGAATTTACGGAGCACCCCCCTGCTGCCCGTTTAAGCCGGGATTAACGTCGGCTGATCGCTAGTTTCGAGCGCCGGGGAGTTCTGATGGGGCGGCGGACTTCATGGGTCGGATAGTCGGAATCGACCTCGGCACCACCAATTCCGTGGTGGCCGTGCTGGAAGGCGGGCGTCCTCAGGTGATCGCCAGCGCCGAAGGAGGTCGGACCACCCCTTCGGTGGTTGGGTACAACAAGGATCTCGAGCTGCTGGTGGGTCAGCTGGCTCGCCGCCAGCTCGTGCTGAACCCCCGCAACACCTTTGCCAATCTGAAGCGGTTCCTTGGGCGGCAGTGGTCAGAGCTCGACGAGGGAAGCCTCTCCGTGCCCTACACCGTTCGCGCCAATGAGCAGGGCAATGTTCGGGTGGTCTGCCCTGCCACCGAACGGCAATACGCTCCCGAGGAACTGCTGGCCAGCATTCTGCGCAAACTCTGCGATGACGCCTCCAGCTATCTGGGAGAACCGGTGGAGGCCGCTGTGATCACCGTGCCCGCCTACTTCAACGATGCCCAGCGCCAGGCCACCCGGGATGCCGGGCGCCTGGCGGGGATCTCCGTGGAGCGGATTCTCAACGAACCGACCGCGGCCGCACTGGCCTACGGCTTCGACCGCAGCACAGCACGTCGGGTGTTGGTGTTCGATCTGGGCGGAGGTACCTTTGATGTGTCGGTGTTACGCATCGCCCAGGGCGTTTTTGACGTCAAGGCCACCAGCGGTGATACCCAGCTTGGCGGCAACGACTGGGATCGCCGCATCGTTGACTGGATCGCAGACGGGTTTCAGGCTGAGCACGGCATGGATCTGCGCCGTGACCGACAGGCCTTGCAGCGACTCACCGAAGCAGCTGAAAAGGCCAAGATCGAGCTCAGTGGCGTTCTCAGCACCCCCATTTCACTGCCGTTCATCGCCACCTCCGAGGCGGGCCCCCTTCACATCGAGACCACGCTGGAACGTGGCACGTTTGAGGGTCTCTGCCCCGATCTGCTCGACAGGCTGCTCCGACCGGTGCAAAGAGCTCTGCGGGATTCGGGATTCGCCGTCGATGACATCGACGATGTGGCCCTGGTGGGTGGATCCACCCGCATGCCGATGGTGCAACAGATGGTGCGGACGCTGATTCCCCTGGAACCCTGCCAGTCGGTGAACCCCGATGAGGTGGTCGCGATCGGGGCAGCGGTGCAGGCCGGGATCCTGACCGGCGAACTGCGCGATCTGATGCTGAACGATGTGACGCCACTGTCGCTCGGTCTGGAGACGATCGGGGGGCTGATGAAGGTGTTGATCCCTCGGAACACCCCGATCCCGGTTCGGAGAAGCGATCTGTTCAGCACCTCGGAATCCAATCAGAGTTCGGTGGAGGTGCATGTTCTCCAGGGAGAACGCCAGATGGCCTCCGACAACAAGAGCCTGGGCCGCTTTCGCCTTTCCGGGATTCCGCCTGCTCCCCGTGGGGTGCCCCAGGTGCAGGTGTCGTTCGACATCGATGCCAACGGGCTGCTCCAGGTGTCCGCCACGGACCGCACCACCGGGCGTCAGCAGAGCGTCAGCATTCAGGGTGGATCGAACCTCAGTGAGGACGAGGTGGCCAGGCTCATCGATGAAGCGGAGCAGAAGGCGGCTGAAGATCGGCGCAAACGGCAGGCCATCGATCGCAGGAACCGGGCTCAGACCCTGGCGGCCCAGGCGGAGCGTCGGCTGCGGGACGCAGCTCTCGAGCTTGGGCCCAGTGGCGCCGAAAGGCAGCAGAGAGCCGTGGATGCAGCGCTTCGTGATCTTCAGGACCTGATGGTTCTGGAGGATCGTGGCGATGCGGACCCCGGAGAGCTGGATCTGGCGGTGAGCCAGTTACAGGAGGCGCTGTTCGGTCTCAATCGCCGCATCCTTGCGGAGCGAAAAGGCGATGGCAATCCCCTTCAGGGGATCAGAAACACGCTGGGTTCGCTCAAGGATGAGCTCTTCGCCGATGATGACTGGGACGACTGGTCATCCTCCCAGGACCGTTACGACCCCGTGCCGAATCGGCGACGGAACCCTCCTGATCAGGACCTCTGGTTGCCCCCGGAGGCCTCTTCCAGGCGCAGGGTTCCACCGCCGGCCTGGGATGACCGCGACCCCTGGGGAGACGTCTGATCCCCGTGAGTCGACCAGCAAGGCCTGATTACTGGTCAGTCCTGGGCGTGCCACCGGGAGCTGACCTTCCCTCCCTCAAGAACGCCTTCCGTAACCAGGCCCGTCGCTGGCATCCGGATCTCAACGGCAGCGATCCGGTTGCCGAAGAACGCTTCAAACGGGTGAACGAAGCCTATGCAGTGCTCTCGGATCCGAGGCGGCGAGAGGCCTGGGAGGCTGGGCACGACATCGATGAACAGGCCTCAGCCGAGGCCTTTGCCACCGGATTTCCCGATTTCTTTGTCTATCTCCAGGCTCTTGAGGGTCGTGAGGGTGGCCGCCGGGACCCTGGAACCGCCTTCCATGAGCGCCCGTCTTCTGATCCGGAATCGGAGGCCCCGGCGGTCGGAGAGGTCACCTACTCCCCCCCACCGCCCCCTCCGGTGACGGCATCCAATGACGAGGAAACCGTTGTTGAGCTCACACCGGAGCAGGCTCTGGCGGGAGAGCGGCTGGAACTGACGCTTCGTGACGGCACCTGCGTGGAGGTGTGGACGCCACCGCTGGCCGGCGACGGTTGGCGACTGCGGCTGGCGGGGGTGGTTCCCGGTGGTGGGGATCATTTCCTGCAGCTGAGGGTCCGCACGCCGGACGGACTGAGTGTCGAAGGTCTGCGTGTGAACTACCAGCTGGAGCTGAATCCCGCCGATGCGGTTCTGGGCTGCAGGGTGGTGGTGCCCACTCTGGAGGGGCCGGTTCGGCTGCAGGTTCCAGCCGGGTCGTCGAGTGGTCGACTGCTGAGACTGCGCGGCAGGGGTCTGCGGATCGGCGAACGTTGCGGTGATCAGTACGTGGAGATCCGGCTGGTTGTGCCGGAAGGGCTCGGAGAGGATGAGCTGGCGCTTTACGGGCGGCTCAGGGATCTGGCCGGAGCCCGCGATCAGGCCTGGAGCGATTGATGGCCAGGCGATGAGAAACTGAGGGGGCACCATTCCGGATCCCATGTCAGTGCACGTGCTGCTGTTTGACGCGGGCAGTGACCAGGAAGGCATTCATTCCCTGGAGTTGAACGGTCGAACGGTGGTTCTGTTGTTCGAGAAACGTGATGACGCTGACCGCTACGCGGGGTTGCTGGAGGCCCAGGACTTCCCGACTCCCACGGTTGAGGCGCTGAACAGGGATGAGATTGAGGCGTTCTGCCGGGATGCCGGGTACGAAGCTCGCTTTGTTCCCGGAGGGTTCCTCCCCAGGACGGCTGAGGAGCGGCTGCTGCTGGCGCCCCCTGAGCACAATCTCGATGTGAGCAGCTGGCAGGAAGCGGACGTCAACCCCACGCAGATCCCCCGCGAGGCTGAACCCGATTCGCATCCATCGCAGGATCCTGAGCTGGAAGCTTTCCGGCGCCAGCTTGAGGGCCTGCTGTGAGCAGTCCCGGCGCTGAACGGGGGCATCTGCTCACCGAACAGAGCAACCCGGCCAGTGCCCGCCTCGACGTCATGGCGACCCGCGATCTGGTTCAGCTGTTCGTCGAGAACGATCTTCAGCCGCAGCGGGCAGTTGCCGATGCTGCGACGGACATCGGTCTGGCCATTGACGCGATCGCCGAGCGTCTCAGCCGAGGCGGACGCTTGTTCTATCTCGGGGCCGGAACCTCAGGCCGCCTGGGGATGCTTGACGCTGCGGAGTGCCCCCCCACCTTCTGCTGCGATCCCGAGCAGGTGCAGGGGGTGTTGGCTGGGGGGGCTGCCGCGCTGCTGCGCAGTTCCGAAGGTCTGGAGGATCAGGCTGCAGCGGGCCGGGATGATCTCCGGGAGCGCGGCTTCTGCAGCACGGATTGTCTTGTCGGAATCGCAGCCGGAGGCACCACTCCCTACGTGCACGGGGGTCTTCACCACGCACGATCCATCGGCGCATTGGCCATTGCCATCGCCTGCGTGCCATCGGATCAGGTGGTGATGCCCTGCGACATCGACATCCGCCTGCTGACCGGCCCGGAGCTCCTGGCGGGATCAACACGCCTGAAAGCCGGAACAGCCACCAAGATGGCCCTCAACATCATCAGCACCGCCGTGATGGTGCGACTGGGCAAGGTTCACGGCAATCGCATGGTCGATGTGGCGGTGACCAACGCCAAGCTGGAGGATCGGGCTCTGCGCATCCTTCAGGACCTCGCTGGCGTGGAACGATCTCAGGCATCCAGGCTTCTACAACAGGCAGCCGGCTCCGTGAAACTGGCCCTGTTGATGGCTGCGACCGGTCTGGATGCCTCCCAGGCCCGCTCCGAGCTCGACCGCCACGGACCGGGTCTGCGAGCGACGCTGAATTCCTGTGGTGCCGTGCTTCAATCCGAAAAGGTGCCCCAGTAGGGAGTGGTCAACAGGTCGAGCCGTCGGCGTGTCTCGGCGGAGACCTGCTCCTTCGGAGTCATCAGGGCATGCCGCAGGGCCTGATGCGACCCGCTCGAGGGACGCATGGCTCCGATCCGTTCCGCTGCCGCCTTCACGATGGTCTGGGCCAGAGCTGCATTGACCCTCAGGTTCTCCACCACCATGGCCACGCTCACGGAGTCGTGATCCCGATGCCAGCAGTCGTAGTCCGTCACCATGGCCAGAGTGCTGTAGGCGATTTCAGCTTCGCGGGCCAGTCGGGACTCGCTGTGGTTGGTCATCCCGATCACACTGCAGCCCCAGCTCCTGTACAGCTGGGATTCCGCCCTGGTTGAGAAGGCAGGGCCCTCCATGCACAGATAGGTTCCGCCGCGGTGAAGCCTGCGTGTCGCCGGCATCAGGCTTTCGGCAACATCCGCCAGGATCCTGGAGAGCACCGGGCAGAAGGGATCGGCATGGGTGACGTGTGCCACCAGACCGCCACCGAAAAAGCTGAGCGGACGCTGGTGGGTCCGGTCGATGAACTGATCAGGCACCAGCATGTCCAGGGGAGCGAGCTGGTCCTGCAGAGAGCCGACGGCGGACGCCGAAAGGATCCAGCGAACATTCAGCGAGCGCAGCGCCCAGAGATTGGCCCGGTAGGGAACCTCCGTTGGGGTGTAGGTGTGATGGCGGCCGTGCCGGGCCAGGAACACCACCTCCAGATCGCCGAGTCGGCCGATACGCAGGGCATCCGACGGGCTGCCGAAGGGAGTCTCAAGGGTGAGTTCGCGCTGATCCTCCAGCCCGGGCATGGCGTAGAGGCCACTGCCGCCGAGAATCCCCAGCCGAGCGGTGCTCAGGTCAACACCGATGGACGGTCGACGCGGTGTGGCTTCGCTCATCGGCCAGGCAAATGCTGAGGCACCCATTCTCCAGGCGGCTCGCCCCATACAGTGCGGGTTCCTTGTGTGACGTCACTGTGGTCAAAGCGCTGATGGAAACGGAAGCCGGCACCATCGAGCTCGAGCTTTTCGAGACCGATGCCCCCGGAACCGTGGCCAATTTCGTGAAGCTGGTGGAGTCCGGCTTCTATGACGGACTCGCCTTTCACCGCGTGATCCCCGGTTTCATGGCTCAGGGAGGCTGTCCCAACAGCCGCGAGGGTGCCCGTGGCATGGCGGGTACGGGCGGCCCTGGGTACCAGATCCCCTGTGAAATCAACACCCAGAAGCACCAGGCCGGCACCCTGGCCATGGCCCACGCCGGCAAGAACACCGGTGGTTCCCAGTTCTACATCTGCCATGGAGCTCAACCCCACCTTGACGGTGTGCACACCGTGTTTGGCCACACCGGCAACATGGATGTGGTGCTGGCCCTCAAGAATGGAAGCCGCATCAACAAAGTGACCATTCAGCGCGTCTAGGGGGCTGAGAGCCGGATCAGCTCCAGTGCAGCAGCCGGGCACGGTCCAGGGAAAGGTTCTGGAGCTCCCCCGATCGCAGCTCGTCAAGAGAGCGATGCTCAACGGTGAGATCCGTGGGCGAATGGAGCCCCTTCTGACCGTCGGGGGCCAGCAGCATCCCCACACTGGTGGTGAAGCTGAGCCCGGCAATCCACACCAGGAGCTCCAGCAGGGACGTTCCTGAGATCGGCTCCTGCGATGAGGCAGAGCTGATCCGCACCAGCGTATGGGGAAGGTTCAGCAGCGCCCGCAGTCGGGGGTCTTCCTCTCGTTCAATCAAGAGGTTCCGTGCTGTGGAAACCGCCACAAGGTCCTGGATTCCAGGTTGGGAGATGGAAGTGTCGGGCGTTGCTGCGGCTGACTGCCACCCCACCACGGCCATGGCGCTGAGCAGGCAGCTTGGACCGGTTTCCATCAGGTGGCCGAGCTTGACGCGCTTGGCCCGGAGATACGCAGCATTGTGCTCACCTGCGTCCATCACCAGGGGGACCCGGTCTTCAATGGTGAGTCCGTAGCCGCCCAGGCCAGCAATCTTGCGCGGATTGTTGGTGATCAGACGCAGTCGATGCACACCCAGGTCACTGAGGATCTGGGCTCCGACCCCATAGTTCCGGAGGTCGGGAGCAAACCCGAGGCGCTCGTTCGCTTCCACCGTGTCCAGGCCGGTGTCCTGGAGTGAATAGGCCCGGAGCTTGTTCACAAGACCGATGCCACGCCCTTCCTGGCGGAGATACACCACCACACCCTCTCCGGCCTGCTCGATCATCCGCAGGGCCGCTTCCAGTTGCGGGCGACAATCACAGCGCAGCGATCCAAAGGCATCGCCGGTGAGACATTCGCTGTGCACCCTCACCAGAACCGCTGTAGAGGCCTGTTCGGGATGGCCTTTCACGATCGCCACATGCTCGCTGCCGTCGAGTTCATTGCGATAACCGACAGCACGGAACACTCCGAAACTGCTCGGCATCGCGGCTTCCGCCTGCCGTTTCACGAAGCGTTCGGTGTTCAGCCGGTAGCGGATCAGGTCTGCGATGGAGATCATCCGCAGGCCATGAAGCCTGGCGTAGCAGACAAGCTGGGGAAGGCGTGCCATCGAGCCATCGGAGTTCTGAATTTCACAGATCACTCCCGCTGGATAGAGCCCCGCCAGGCGAGCCAGATCAACCGCGGCCTCGGTATGGCCGGCACGCTTGAGAACTCCACCATCCCTGGCCCGCAATGGAAAGATATGGCCGGGTCGACGCAGATCCGCCGGGCGGCTTTCGGGATGAATCGCCACCTGGATGGTTCGGGCTCGATCCTCAGCCGAGATACCGGTGCTCACGCCGTTCTCGGGGCCAGCATCCACGCTCACGGTGAAGGCCGTCTGGTTGTCATCGGTGTTGCGATCCACCATCAGGGGCAGATCGAGCGCATCCAGGCGTTCCCCTTCCAGTGCAAGGCAGATCAATCCTCTGGCTTCTGTGGCCATGAAGTTGATCTGCTGAGGGGTGGCGAACTGTGCCGCGCAGATCAGATCTCCCTCATTCTCTCGATTCTCGTCATCCACCACCACCACCATCTCCCCGTTGCGGATCGCCGCCAGGGCGTCTGCGATGCCATCAAAACGGAGCGGTTCATCCGCTTGCAACGGTCCCTGAGGCCAGGCAGAGGGATCGGCGAGAGGACGGGAGGCTCGGGAGACGGTCAAGACGGGTGCTCCGGCTGATGACCGGTGGGCAAGGATCCTTTATAAAGCCCGGAGTGAAGGCATCCAGGCCCCTGTCCATGACGGTTACCCCCAAGCCTGGCCATCGGGTGGCTGTGATTGGAGCCACCGGCTACGGAGGCCTTCAGACCGTACGCCTCCTGCAGGGCCACTCAACCCTGAGGATCACCTTTCTTGGTGGTGAGCGCAGCTGCGGACGTCGTTGGAACGATCTGAACCCGTTTCTGCCCCTGCCGGGCGACCCGTTGGTTGAGAAACCAGATCCGGATGCGATCGCCACCCTCGCCGACCTGGCGGTGCTGAGCCTCCCCAATGGTCTCGCTGCGCAACTGGCGCCTGCCCTCCTGGATCGGGGAGTGCGGGTCGTGGATCTTTCAGCCGACTACCGCTACAGGTCTCTGGCCCAGTGGCGGGAGGTCTACGCCGCTGAGGCACGCCAGGCTCCTCCCAGACAGGATGACGAGCTCTGCCGCAAGGCTGTGTATGGCCTCGTCGAATGGGAGGCCGACGCCATTCGGACCGCGCGGCTGGTGGCCGCGCCGGGCTGCTTTCCCACCGCCAGCCTGCTCGCCTTGCTGCCGTTCCTCCAGCAGGGACTCATCGAGCTTGACGGAATCGTGATCGACGCCAAGACCGGCACCTCAGGCGGTGGCCGTGCGGCGAAGGAGCACCTCCTGCTGGCCGAAGCCGCAGAAGCGGTGGCTCCCTATGGGGTGGTGGGTCATCGGCACACCAGCGAAATCGAACAGGCGGCAGGTCTCGTGGCCGGCCAATCCATCCAGGTGCAGTTCACGCCCCACCTGATGCCCATGGTCCGCGGATTGCTGGCCACGGTGTATTGCCGCCTGCGGGATCCCGGACTCACCGCCGAGGACTGCAGCACACTCGTGCGTGCTGCCTACCGGCAATCCCCCTGTGTTGAGGTGTTGCCGGTGGGCGTGTACCCCTCCACGAAGTGGGTGAGGCAAACCAATCGAGCTCTGCTTTCCGTCCAGCTCGATCGCCGCACCGGTCAGTTGATCGTGATGAGCGCCATTGACAACCTGGTGAAGGGTCAGGCGGGCCAGGGCCTGCAGTGCCTGAACCTGATGGCTGGTCTGGATCCTCAGGAGGGTCTGCCCCTGAGGCCGTTTTATCCCTGAGCGCCTCAGGTCGGCGGGCCGGAGCGCTCTGTAGCGGCGAGCCGACTGGCTGCCAGGTGCACAGCCAGGGGCAGGATCCGATGTTCCTGGGTGTGGATGCGTTGACTCAGCGTGGCATGGTCATCCTCGGGGAGAACCGGTACGGCGGCCTGAACCAGGATCCGCCCCGCATCCACCTCTTCGCTGACGAGATGGGCTGTGCACCCCGCCAGGGTCACTCCGGCCGCGAGAGCCTGTCCAACAGCGTCCAGACCTCGGAAGCTCGGCAAGAGGGAAGGATGGATGTTCACGATCCGCTCCGGAAAGGCTGCGATCAGCGTTGGGGTCACAATCCGCATCCAGCCGGCCATCACCACCAGATCCACGTCCAGGCCCCTGAAGCAGGCGACCAGTGCACGATCCAGGGCCTCGCGGCTGTCGAAGTGGCGATGATCCAGGAGTTGCCAGGGGATCCCAAGCCGCTCTGCCCGGGAGATGGCGCCGCAGCCCGCCTTGTTGACCACCAGCTGAACCACCAGGCCTGACAGGTGCCGGTCAAGACAGGCCCGGGCCACGGCTTCGAAGTTGCTGCCGTTCCCTGAGGCCAGCACCGCAAGGCGAAGCGGACGGACGGAACCGCGCTGATCTGTGGTCGCCTTGCTGATCGGCCACTGGACGGCAAGAGCAGAATCGCTAGCGTCGTGAAAAGCGGACATTCGGCTGTGTCCCACTTCTCCATCCTGCCAACGGTTCTGCGAAATCCGGAACTTCTGTCCAGCAGCCTTCGCGATCTCGGTCATCGCCCCCACCGCGGCGGCCAGCTGTGTGGGTTCGCCGGCGAGCGGCAGGCTGTTGAAGTCTGGATCCAGCTTCCTGATGGTCAGTCACTGGGCTGGCGTCGAGATCCGGACGGGTCTCTCGCGCTTGTGGCTGATCTGCAGCGATTGAGCCGTTCTTCGGACTTTCAGTCGTTGCTGGCCAGCATCACACGACGCTACGCAGCCCTTGACGCCCTGGTCAGAGCCTCGGAAGAGCTCCCTGGAGCCGTTGTGCTGCTGGCTTCCGGTTCAGCGCCCTGAGTGGTGATCCAGTGCCCCTGCTCACCCTGCGCCTCACGGAACCTCATCGTCAGCTGGTGCGGGCGAAGCTGCAGCTGACGCCCCGTTCCCGCCTGCTGCGATTCTCTCTGCCGCAGTGGACACCAGGGTCCTACCTGATTCGGCACTACGTTCGCAGGCTTGAATCCCTCGTATTGCATCAGTCGGGCCAGACGCCGACCCTGCAACGAACGGGCGTGGCCAGCTGGGAATGTCAGCTTCCCACGTTGGATCCCCTCGAAGTTCGTTATCAGATTCTCGCCCCGGAACTGAGTGTGCGCACCTGCCATCTCAGCGTGGATCATGGCTTCCTCGTGCTGGCGGCGCTGGCGCTGGCCATGGAAGGTGAGCGTTGGAGTGCCCACCGACTCCGCCTGGAACTTCCTGATGGCTGGGAAGCCTTCGTTCCGCTTCCGCGGGTCGGGGAGCACCAATGGGAAGCCTGTGATTTCGACCAACTGATCGACACCCCAGTGGAAGCAGGGCCCCATCCCAGCCATCTCTTCCACGTTGCCGAGGTTCCGCATCGTTGGGTGGAGTGGGGTGGCGACCTGCCTGCGGAGGATCCGCACTGGCTGGAGGATCTGAACAGGATCGCCCTGGCCTGTTGTCGACTGATGGGGGTGACACGCCCCGCGGCCGATCACTACCTGATGGTGTTGCATCGCACGGAGAACGGGTACGGAGGGCTCGAGCACGACAGCAGCTGCGTCCTTCAGTTCGGACGGAGGGCCCTGTGTCAACCCGACGGCCGACGCAAGTTGCTGCAGCTGGTGGCTCACGAATACCTTCATCAGTGGAATGTGCGACGGCTGCGTCCAGCCGAGCTCATTCCCTACGACTACGAAACAGCGGTCGTGGTGCCCACCCTCTGGTTTGCGGAAGGTCTCACCAGCTATCTGGATCTGCTGCTTCCACACTCCGCAGGAATCACCCGTGAAGAAGAGGTTCTGGAAGACCTCAGCACCGATCTGAGCCGTTATCTTCTCAACAGCGGACGGCATATCCAGAGTCTTCGGGCCAGCAGTCAGGAGGCCTGGGTCAAGCTCTACCTCGCCGATGATCACAGCTGGGGAACCCAGATCAGCTACTACCTGAAAGGAGCCGTTCTGGCCCTGGTGCTGGATCTGCATCTGAGGGCCCGGGGGACGGCACTCCCGGAGGTGCTGCGGAGCCTCTGGCGCAACCAGGGCGGCATCGGCCGCGGTTACAGCGAGGCCGACCTGTTGAGCGCGTTCAGCGCGGCGGATCCCTCACTGGCTTCGTTGCTTCCCGAATGGTTGAGCTCAACGCAGGATCCACCGCTTGAGCAGGCTCTCGCCTGGGTTGGTCTGCGTCTTGAGGCCGAATCTGCAACGATTCCATCCGCCGGTTGGCAACTCGAGGACTGCACCGGAGGACCGCGGGTTAAGCGGCTGGAGCGGGAGGCACCGGCACGGTCCGCTGGGCTCAGTGTGGGAGATGAACTGCTTGCCCTCGATGGTCGCCGGTTGCGCAGCGTTGAGGATGTCGAGCGGGAACTGGCTCGTCTCGCTCCCTTGCAGAGCCGAGAGTTGCTCTGGGTGCGGGATGGCCTGGTGCGCAGGAGCTCTCTGGTGCCGGCTGCCCCCGGGATCAGTCGCTGGAGGCTGGTGAACCGTGACGGGTCGGGCTCCCTTGAAGCGGGCCGACGGGCTGCCTGGCTGCAGCTCACGGTGCCATGAAGCTGCACATGGCCGTGGTCACCGCCATGGCGGTGAGTCTGGGAGGTCTGGGATGGTTGTCTCGTTCCTGGGAGCCGGGTGAGTCAGGGCTGGCTCCCAGGGATCTTGCCCTGCTTGAAATGTTTCAGGTGCTGGGTGAGCCCAACCCGTTCGCGAGTCAGGAACGACGCGATCCACCGAAGCCACCCCCTCATTCAGGCTGGACCTCGCCCCTGCGTTCAAGCTGCCGGGTCAACGATGCCGTGGAGTCCCGACGTCTTCGCAGCCTTCTGGCCGCCCTTCCGGATCAGGCCACCAGGGTTCCGATTCACCCCAGCAACTACGGCGATCGTTTTCGTGTGGATGCCTTCGGCAATCCGGTGAATCCCACTCCGAAACTCGTCGTGCTCCACGAGACGGTCTACGGCATCCAGTCCGCGATCAACACCTTCATGACGGAGCACCCCAATGACGATGACCAGGTGAGCTATCACGCGCTGATCAGTCTGGACGGAGAATTGGTGGAACTCCTGGACCCGGTGAAGCGAGCCTTCGGCGCAGGGAATTCAGCCTTCGATGGTCGCTGGGTGATCACCAACCCCCGGGTGAGAGGGTCTGTCAACAATTTCGCGCTGCACGTGAGCCTCGAAACCCCTCTTGATGGTGAAGACGATGGACCTCATCACAGTGGCTATTCTCCTCAGCAGTACGACGCTCTGGCGGTGCTTCTCGCCAGCTGGATGAAGCGTTTCAACATTCCTTTCGAGAACATCACCACCCACCGGGTCGTGGATCTCGGGGGTGAGCGCGCGGATCCGCGCAGCTTTGACTGGAAGGCACTTCAAGTCAGGCTGGAGAACATCGGGATGCTCTGCCGGCAGTCGGTCTGAGCTTCAGATCATGGGTGAGACAGGCTTCTTCCGCTTCCCGAACATCAGGGCATGCAACTCGGGATCCTGCATGGACCTCAGGATCCTGCGGGGATAATCCAACTTGCCGTTGTGGAGGTAAGCGAGGGTAGCCAGTGCCTTGGCATCAGCCTGATTCGTGCTGGCCTGCAACATCCGGTCGGAGGGAAGGTTGAGTTCACGGCTCAGCCGGGCGAACTTACCCACAAGAATCCGCACATTGGTTTCCGGATCCAGCAGGCTGTCCCGGGCGGCCGAGATCTCCTCAGGGGTGGCTTCCTTGGAAAGAAGGCCCTGATGCACCAGTTCACTCACGGCCAGCTGACCGGGTCCATGGGTGCTGAACAGGCCCGAATGGGCTGCGATCGGCAGATCCTCACCGGGTTTGGCGTGACGCATTTCGTCGAACAGAACCGCGGCGACCAGAACGGGATTCACCCGGTGCTTCGCTGACTCCCTCAGAATCACAGGGCGAAGGTGCTCGATCCGTTGCAACGTGCTGGTGCGGAGCAGCTGGAGCTGATCCAGCCCCTCGGTGAACAGCTGCGCCAGTCGGGGCTGGGGTCCATGCACCCCGAAACGATTCTGCAGACTCCTGAGTTCATCAGTGCTGAACTGGAGGGGATCCGAGGGCCCTGGAAGGGTCTGTTGCAGTTCCTGACTGGAGACAATCGGTGGGGGATCCGTCAGGCGCACAGCGTCCGCCACGGGAAAGGCAGAGACACCCAAAAGCCCCAGGTAGAGCAAAGCCCGGGGAGGCACGGACCTCCTGCTGCCTGAGATGGGAGTGGGACCACCCAAGCGACTGTTAACAATAAATCAACATTTAATTTAACACCCTTCTCCTTCCAGGCCAGGGCCGGATGCCGGCCGGAACCCGGACCGTCCTCACACAGGGTTCATGGCCATCAACCGTGAAGGGTCAGTTGACATTCCCGGAAGTCCGGGTCCCACTAAGTTCGGCCCAGATCCCTTTCCTCCATGGCCGAGTCCACCGCAGCCGCTTCCAGCACAGCTGACCTGCCGGCCCTTGATCCCCATGACCCAGCCAGCCAGTGGCAACGGTTTCAGCAGCTGTTGTGGTTTGACGACGAACTCGGGGCCTGGCTCGATCTCAGTCGGATGGCCATCACCGGGGCTCAGCTGAGCGATCTCCAGGAGCAGATGGCAGCAGCCTTCGTTGCGATGGAGGCCCTGGAGACCGGAGCCATCGCCAATGCTGATGAACAGCGCCAGGTGGGCCACTACTGGCTGAGATCACCCGAGCTTGCGCCGGATCCTCAGGTGACGGCCCACGTGAAGGCGGAAGTGGATCACATTGCATCGTTTGGGCGCGATGTGCTGGCCGGAACGATCAAGCCCGGATCCGGAAGCCGATTCACCGATGTGCTGTGGATCGGGATCGGAGGCTCCGGACTCGGCCCTCTGCTGGTCGTGAAGGCCTTGCAGAACCCTGGCGAGGGACTTCCGTTCCATTTCATCGACAACGTTGACCCCGACGGCATCCATCGCACACTCGCAGCGATCGGCAACCGTCTGCTCACCACCCTGGTGATTGTGGTCAGCAAGTCCGGAGGGACGCCTGAACCCCACCTCGGGATGCAGCAGGCTCGCCGGGCCGTGGAAGCCCGCGGTGGAGATTGGTCGAGTCAGGCCGTGGCGGTGACCATGCAGGGAAGCAGGCTCGACCAGACGGCCAGCTCCCAGGGTTGGCTGGCCCGCTTCGATCTGCCCGATTGGGTGGGTGGACGCACCAGCATCACCGGGGCGGTGGGGCTGCTGCCCGGAGCTCTTGTCGGTGCGGACATCCGGGGCTTCCTGGCTGGTGCAGCAGCCATGGATGCCAGAACCAGAATCCCGGATCTGGCTTCCAATCCAGCCGCTCTGCTGGCAGCAGCCTGGTACACGGCCGGAGACGGTCAGGGCCGGCGCGACATGGTGGTTCTGCCGTACCGGGACCGGTTGGAATTGTTCAGCCGCTACCTGCAGCAACTGGTGATGGAGAGCCTGGGGAAGGCCCTCGACCGCGAGGGCAGGACCGTTCACCAGGGAATCGCCGTTTATGGCAACAAGGGTTCCACGGATCAACATGCGTACGTGCAGCAGCTGCGCGATGGAATTGATAACTTCTTTGTCACCTTCATTGAGGTGTTGGAGGATCCGCTCGACATCCTCCCCATTGATGGAGAACATCCTGCGGATTTCCTGGATGGTTTCCTGCAGGGAACTCGTTCAGCCCTTCTGGAGAGTGGGCGGCAGAGCCTGTCGATCACGTTGCGCCGGCTCGACGCCAGAACGTTGGGGGCCTTGATCGCTCTGTTCGAGCGAGCGGTTGGACTTTATGGAGAATTGATCAATGTGAACGCTTATCACCAGCCCGGTGTGGAAGCAGGCAAGAAGGCTGCGGCAGGCATCCTTTCCCTGCAGGGTGAACTCGAAGCTCTGCTTGCCGATCACCAACCCCACGATCTGGAGGAACTCAAGCAGCGCCTGCAGCTGGCCTCCTCAGAACCGATTTTCTGGATCCTGCGGCACCTCTGCGCCAATTCACGAGGGATCCAGGCTGAGGGCTCATGGGGAGATCCGTCGAGCTTGCGGTTTCGTCGATCGTGATGGCTGGGCAGTGTGAGTGGCTACAGACCGCTCAACAGACGGGCTGCAGATTGGAGTTGGATACAACCCGATCCTTGTTTGCTCTCAGTCACCATGTCGCGACAACTCCTGTTCAGCCTCTGTGACCCCAAGGCGCAGTTCAAAGGCCAGTGGCTCTTCGTCGAGGAAGAAGGTGGGTTTGCGGCACGGTTGCAGCATCCAAGAGACGGATCCAATCCGCTGTATCTCCGTGATCGGCGCGCTTTTCCCGGTTATTCCGACCTGATGAGCTTTGCTGATGGCCTGATCTCCACGGGCTGGGTCATTACGGCGGCGAATGACAAGGCCACGACCAACGACACGCACCGTCCCAGCGTCCCTCTGAAACCGAGACCCAGCTACCCACCGCTGAAGGCATACCGCTGAAGGTCTGCAGATCAGAGTTCAGGGCACGAGGTTCACCAACTTACCGGGCACAACGATCACTCTCCTCGGTGGCTGACCTTCCAGCCACTTTTCAGCAATCGTGCTTGCAAGTGCAAGCTTTTCAATCGTTGCACTGTCTGCATCTGCTGGAACTTCAAGACTGCCCCGCACTTTTCCACGCACCTGTATGACCACAGACACTGTGTCGCGGATCAACGCGCTGGGATCGACGACCGGCCAGGCTTGACGATGAACGCTGCTCGCCCTGAGATCATCCGCTTCGGTTCGGGCTTCAAGACTCAGCCATAGCTCTTCGGCGAGATGGGGCGCGAAGGGTGCGAGGAGCACCAGCAGGGTTCTGAGGGCTTCACATGCCAGAGCGGGTCGGCTGCACTCGAGATGCTGTGCCATGGCATGACTCAGGATCATCAGCTCTGATATCGCCGTGTTGAATTGATAGTCGCCCTCCAGATCCTCACTGATGGATCCGATGGCGGTATGCACAGCGCGGCGAAGCTCCCGTTCGGCAGCTGTCCAGGTGCTTGGATCCCCAGCATCCTGAGCTGCATGAAGCCTCAGTCCGCGATCTACAGCGGCATGAACCATTCGCCAGATCCGCTGAAGAAATCGAAACTGGCCTTCCACATCCGCGTCGTCCCATTCGAGATCCTTTTCAGGAGGAGCCTTGAACAGGATGAACATCCGTGCCGTGTCAGCCCCGTAGCGATCGATGACAGAGGCAGGATCAACTCCGTTGTACTTGGATTTAGACATCTTTTCAAAGAATGTTTCCAAAGATTCACCGGTGACGGGATCTCGAGGATCGCTTGGGTCGCTCACATCTGAAGGGGCGATGTAGCGGCCTGAAGAAGAGTTCCTGTATGTAAGCCCTTGAACCATCCCCTGGGTCAGAAGGCGCGCAAAGGGCTCGCTGAATCCAACAAGGCCTCGATCCAGCATCACCTTTGTGAAGAAACGTGCATAGAGGAGGTGAAGGATGGCGTGTTCAATCCCGCCTACATACTGATCAACAGGCAGCCAGGAATCGGCGGACTCTCGTGTAAATGGCAGTGTCTTGTTGGTGGGATCGCTATATCGAAGGAAATACCAGCTCGAGCAGATGAACGTATCCATCGTGTCGGTCTCACGCTGCGCAGATCCACCACATCGAGGGCAGTCCACCTCAACCCAACCCCTGATCTGAGCCAGTGGCGAAACACCTTTGCCACTCAGATCTGGATGCTCGGGCAGGGTCACGGGCAATTGGTCGGCAGGAACCGGAACGACCCCACAGCTCTTGCAGTGAACAACGGGAATCGGGCAGCCCCAGTAACGCTGACGGGAAATCAGCCAGTCGCGAAGCCTGTACTGCAGTCGCTCCCGACCCCAGCCATCAGCTTCTGCTGCCGCCGTGATCGCGGTCCGAGCTTCAACGCAATCGAGCCCATCAAAGCGTCCGGAATTGATCAACACCCCAGAACCCGTCCAGGCACCACCCTCATAGGCGTGGTCGTCACTGCCCGAGGGGACAATCACCCGCCGGATGGGCAGTTCGTATTGGCGGGAGAACAGAAAATCCCGCTGATCATGGGCTGGTACGCCCATGACCGCACCGGTGCCGTAATCAGCGAGCACGTAGTCGGCAATCCACACAGGGATCCGTTCACCGTTGGCGGGATTGCGCACCCAGGCCCCCAGTGAATGTCCCCGTTTAGGCTTGCCCTCAGCTGTCCGCTCCTGGTCACTCTGAAGGCCCACCAGGTGGCGGAACGCTTCGACAACCTGTCTCTGCTCGTCGCTGGTGAGCCTGGTCACCAGCGGGTGTTCAGGTGCCAGCACCAGGTAGCTGACCCCGAACACGGTGTCGGGCCTTGTGGTGAATACGGTGATCTGATCGCCTGTCGGCGCACCCTGCGCATCGACCACCTGAAAATGGAGCTCAGCTCCCCGACTGCGGCCAATCCAGTTGGCCTGCATCGTTCTGACCCGCTCCGGCCAGCCCTTCAGATCGGCAAGATCGTCCAGAAGCCTGTCGGCATAGTCGGTGATTCTGAGAAACCACTGACGAAGCTTGCGCTTCTCCACCAGGGCTCCGGATCTCCAGGAGCGTCCATCCGCGTCCACCTGTTCGTTGGCAAGTACCGTCTGGTCAACCGGGTCCCAGTTGACGGAGGCCTCTTTCTGGTAGGCGAGGCCGGCATCCAGGAACTGCAGAAACAGCCACTGTGTCCAGTGGTAATAGTCGCTGTGACAGGTGGTGACTTCCCGGTCCCAGTCAATCGAGAGTCCGAGCCGCTTCAGCTGGTCGCGCATCGCCGCGATGTTCCGGTCGGTCCATTGGGCAGGGTCGACACCGCGCTCGATCGCGGCATTCTCCGCCGGCAGCCCGAAGGCATCCCAGCCCATGGGGTGCAACACCCTCATACCGCGCATCCGCTGCACGCGGGCGACCACATCGGTGATCACGTAGTTGCGCACATGTCCCATGTGCAGGTTCCCCGAGGGATAGGGGAACATGGAAAGGGCATAGAAGCCCTTCTCCCCACCACTCAGCTCGGGCGTTTCATGAAGCCCGGCGTTCTGCCAGGCCTGCTGCCAGGTGATCTCAATCGACTGGGGTTGGTAGCGGCTCACGTCCCTCACAGCAGCCCGGTTCAGGCCAGTGGATGGTCCCACACCCCTGCCTGAGCCGGTGTCAGCCCAGGGCACGAAGCACGAGCACCGCCCGTCGGTTCACCAGGCAGATCGGCCTGCCCTCGAGGCAGAGGGCCAGGAATGAACCGTCCTGCCACTGAAGGGTGCCCTCCAACTCCAACCCTCCCTCGATGAGCAGGCTCACCGGGGTTCGTTGTCGGATCAGGGACTGAATGTGCCGTGTTCCCGGTTGAGTGGTATCGAGGCCGCCAGCGCCACGCTCCTGAGTTCCGTGCATCGGACCCCGTTCCTAGGATCAAGGGCGAGACGCCCAACCTTCATCGTGCTCCCGTTCAGCAAGTATCAGGGCCTCGGCAACGATTTCTTGATGCTTGACGGACGGGACTCCGCTGATCCGGATCCCGGCTTCGGACTGACCCCGCAACGGGTGAGGCAGCTTTGTGACCGGCGCTTCGGTGTCGGCGCCGATGGAATCATCCTGGCCATTCCGCCCAGAGAGGGTGGAGAGCTGCGGATGAGGATCTTCAACGCTGATGGCAGTGAACCTGAGATGTGTGGTAACGGGATCCGCTGTCTCGCCAGATTTCTGGCCGACAGCGACGGTGACCTGCCCGGGCGCCGTTGGGAGATTGAAACGCTCGCAGGTCGGATCGTGCCCGAGTTGCAACCCGACAGCCGTGTGACGGTGGACATGGGCCCACCTTTTCTGGAGCCTGCGGAGGTGCCCACCACGCTGCCGATCGGGGCCGACGGCATTCCTCAGGGAATTCTTGAGGCCGATGGCTGCGCATTCCCGGTCGGGGCTGCCGGGATGGGCAATCCTCACGTGGTGATCCCCGTTGAGGACCTGGAGGCGGTGGATCTGAACCGATACGGAGCGGCCCTGGAGATCCATCCGAGCTTTCCGGCGAAAACCAATGTGCATTTTGTGCAGGTCATCACCCCAGGCCACCTGGTGATGCGCGTCTGGGAACGGGGTGCCGGCCCGACTCTCGCCTGTGGCACCGGGGCCTGCGCCGCTCTGGTGGTCTGCCACCGGCTGGGTCTGGCGGAACGCCAGGCTCAGCTCGAACTGCCAGGTGGGTCGCTGGAGATCAGCTGGGATGAAGACAGCGGCCATCTGTTCATGACCGGGCCTGCTGAAGCGGTTTTCGACGGGGTGGTGACCCCGGCCCTCTGGGGGGAGGAGACTTCTGCGCCCTCCAGCGTCACACCCACAGCCGAGGCTTTCGACTGCTCCAGCGCCTGCACGAAGGGTTGTCAACGACCCGATGACTGCCCGAGCGCCGTCTCCCGGGCCCGGGCGCTCGAGCTGATCAACAGCCGGTCCCTGGATGACCTTGTGGCCCTGGCCACGAACTCCCTGGAGTCTCGAACACGGGCACGCCAGGTCGATGATCCCCTGAGCCCGGGCAGCTGAGCTGTGCCGGCCGGTCTGTATCTCGATGCCTGCGCAACCACTCCGCCGGCGCCGGTGGCTGTCGAGGCGATGGCTGCGGTTCATCGCGATGCCTGGGCCAACCCCTCCAGCCTTCACGGGGCGGGTCTGCAGGCTGCTGATGTTCTCGAGCGAGCGCGACAGCAGGTCGGCTCGCTGCTGGGTTGCCGCCAGGGACGCATCGTGTTCACCTCCGGTGGAACGGAGTCGATTCATCTGGCCCTTCTGGGCAGCGCCCCTGCGATCGAAGCCCGGCACCGCACCCGCAGGCTGTTGATTTCAGCGGTGGAGCACCCCGCCTGCCTGGCTGCAGCCAGGCAGCTTGAGCAGCGTGGCTGGCAGGTGGAGAAGATCCCCGTCAACCGCCAGGGCCTCCTGAATCTGGCGGCGCTGGAAGCTCTGCTGGAGCCGCCGACCCGGTTGGTCTCTGTGATCTGGGGCCAGAGCGAAGTGGGTTCGATGCAGCCGATCCGGGCCATCGGTGAGCTCTGCCGGCAATGCGACGTGCCCCTGCATGTGGACGCTGTGCAGGTTCTCGGGCATGGCCGGATCCGCTTCGATGAGCTGCCGGTTGATCTGCTGAGCGGATCAGCTCATAAGCACCAGGGGCCCCGCGGAGTGGGCCTGCTGCTGGTGGCTGCGAAGCGGCCGCTCGAACCCCTGATCGGTGGAGGAGCTCAGGAAGGTGGGCTGCGCGCCGGTACGGAGCCGGTTGCCCTGGTGGCCGGCCTGGCGGCCGCCCTTCAGCAGGCCGTCGATCGCCTCACACCGGCCGGCGTTGACCCGACCGCCGCGGTTCGTGATCAGCTCCTCGAGGCGACCCTCAGTCTGCCTGGCATCCGCCTCAGCGGTCCCGACCCTCGCCTGGATCCCTGGACGCGTCTGCCACACCATCTCAGCCTGGTGGTGAGCACCGCGAGTGGGACACCGCTCAATGGTCGGGACCTGGTTCGTGAACTCGATCGGCAAGGCCTGTGGACCAGCAGCGGCACCGCCTGCAGCAGCCGCGGTAGCGGCGCCAGCCCCTTGCTGCTGGCACTGGGATACAGCCCTCGCGAGGCCGCCAGCGGCCTGCGGCTGAGCCTGGGGCCCTGGATCACAGCCGCAGATCTGAACCGGGTACCCCAGGCCCTGATGGAGGCGGTCCGACGGGTTGAATGGAGTGTCACGCAGTGAGCGCATGCTTCCGGCTGATCTCCGCGCCGCCGAGGCGCAGGCTCTGCAGGCGCTTCGCTCGGCCCTGAACGCTGAACCGAACGGGCGCTGGACTCTGGAATGGCGGTTCGAGGGGTTGCGGCTGCTGGCTCCCGTGCTGCGGCTCCGCACCGCCCTGACCGCCGAAGGACGAACGGTTCAGTTGCTGTTTCCGGACGCCGGAGCCGCAGCTCTGGCTCGTCGGGAATCGACGGATCAGGATGCCACCATCTTCGACATGGCTGAACTGCTGAGACGTCAGCCGACGCCCTCAGAGCCGGCTCTGATCCTGGCGGTGGCACCAGCAGCCGCTGACTACGAAGCGTTTGAGGCGATCAGTCAGCGGCATCAGGGTGGCCTGGTGATGATCAATGGCCGACTGGAGGATGCTGCGATCGGGATCGGCAGCGTCGGCAGAGAACGTCGGCGTGGGTTTCTGGCCCGCTGGCAGACCGCCTACCTGGTGCAGCCTCTGGCAGCAGGGGCACTGCGCCGGGCCTACCCGGACCGTTGGGAGATTTACAGGGAGGATCCCGATGGTTTCCGGCGTGTGGCTGATTTCGAACGGAAGCCGGATCCTGAACAGCAGCTGCTGGCTCTGAACGGAGCCGCAGGGGGCGACAACCTGGGGGCGATCGATGCCTTCATCGAAGGCTTGCGGAGCTGAACCTGGCTTCCCGGGGCCTTGCTCCGTACACTTCGCCGAGCCGAGCCGTTCCGATGGTGACGAAGCCTGGATCATCCGAGTCGGGACATCGCTGGGGACCTGTTGACATCGGGGCTGCCGCAGCTGTCCTGCTCGCGGCAGCCGGGGTTGTCTGGAGCCCCAAGCTCAGCAATTCGGTGGCCAGCGCCACGGGCCAGCTCAGCCCGGTCACCGTCCTGGTCGACGTTCGTGGCGTCCCGGTGGCCGATCCAGCGGCCCTGATCAGGGCGGTGGATGACTCCGGTTCGGTTTCGATGGTGATCAGGAACCAGCCCCATGGATCCGTGCGCGTCAGAGCGGTCAGACCCTTGCAACGTCAGCTGGTGGCACTCCAACCTGATGGTCGCGTGATCACGGCCCCCGATCCCAATCAGCAGTTCTTCAGCACGCTCGACGCGCGCTTTGAGCTGGCTGGCCAGGGCCGCAGAACCGGTGGAGGAGTGGTCTTCGGCAATCAGAGTCTCAAGATCGGGGCCCCGGTCGAACTGGAAGGCAGGAACTTCCGGGTGACGGGAACCGTCACCGGCCTTCAGGTCGGAGCCTGATCCGATGTCCAAGCTGGTAGTCGGTCTGATCCTGGCCGGCCTGGTCGGTTCCACCGTTCCTCCCCGGGCCGCCGGGGCTACCCCTGCCCAGACGGACGCTCCGCCGACGGAAATCCCTCTGGTTGCCCTGCCCGAGGCTCCGCCGCCGGTGGGTCTGCCCATGCTCCAGGCGCAGGTGAGCTGTCCGCTGCTTCAGAACCGTGTTCAGCGGATTGTCGGCGGTGAGGCTTCCGTCTGGAGCATCACGGTGGCGGATGCCCAGGGACGCGTCCTGGCCGATCTGAACGGAGCTCGAAGCCGGGTGCCGGCATCCAATCAGAAGCTGGTGAGCACGGCCTATGCCCTGGATCAGCTTGGGCCGGACTATCGGTTGAGAACCCAGATGTGGCGGCTGTCAGATGGCAGCTTCCGGCTCACGGGAGAGGGTGATCCCGATCTGGCCCTGCCCCAGCTCCAGCGGTTTGTGAAACTGGCGATGGCCAGAAGCCGTTCCGCCGAACCGGGAGCCACGCCCGGTTCGCTGGTTCGAGTGCAGTTGGCGGAGGAACCGGCCCGGGCCTGGTGGCCGACGGGATGGGAGCCAGACGATCGGTTCTATGCCTACGGCGCTCCGATCACGCGTCTGGCCCTGACCAGCAACGCCATTCAGTCGGCGGTTTCCAATCCGCCGGACCGTCTCCGCAGCCTGCTGAACAAGGCTCTTCAACAGCAGGGAGGTCAGGCCCAGCTCAGCCTGGTGGCGGCAACAAGCCCACTGCCCGGCGATGCGGCGCTGATCCATGAGGAACCGTCCGCGCCGATGCACAACCTGCTGAGTCTGGCCAACACCGAAAGCCACAACTTCACCGCTGAGGTGTTGCTGCGTCAGGCTGCTGGAACCTGGGATCTGAACCAGGCCCGTCAACGTGTCAGCCGCTGGCTGACGGAGCAGGGTCTGCCGATGGAGGGTGTGATCATCGCCGATGGCAGCGGTCTTGATCGGGGCAATCGACTCACCAGCCGATTCCTTGCGGCGCTGTTGCTGCGGATGAATCAGCATCCCTATGCCAGCCAGTACCTCGCCTCCATGGCCATTGCGGGAAGGCGGGGCACTCTGCGGAATCTCTATGTGGGAACCCCGGTCGAGGGGAGGTTCTACGCCAAGACCGGTACGCTCACGGGGGTTCGGGCGATCAGCGGCACGCTGTCCACGAACGATGGCCTTCGCCATATCAGCGCGATCAGCAACGGAGCCATGGCACCCAACAGCACCATCGGCCAGTTGGTGACTCAGGTGCTCAACACTTCCCTCTGCCCGAGTCGGACGATCTGACGACGAGGCTGCCGGCAGGAGGCGTTCGACTCAACCCAGGCCCTCCTTGACCCGACGCAGACGGCTGGTCAGCCGTCTGCTGGTGGACCGCCGGCTCTCAGGTTCGGCGGCAGCCGGTCTGGAGCCGGCCTGGAGCGCCCGGTCAGCCGCTGTGATCTGGCTGGCCATCATCCGACCCAGCTCGTGCCGCCCCCCGAGCACCACCTTGCTGAGTTCCTGAAGACGACCCTCCAGCTCACTGAGCACCTGCTCGGCATAGTGATTGGCACCGTCCTGGATGGTGCCGGCCTCCTGGCGGCTGCGTGAGACGAGGGCATCGCACTGATGCTGGGTCTGCTGGCGGAACTGCATCGCATCGTTCTGAAGACGTTCGGCCTCCGCCTGGCTTTCTCTCTGGATTCGCAGCCCCTCCTGGCGAATCTGTTCAAGTTCCGCCATCGCCTGTTGCCGGTTGCGTTCGTGCTGCTCGAGCAGGAGTCGGTTGCGTTCCGCGGCCTCCTGCTCCAGCTGTTGACGACGGGAAGCGAATTGTTGCTCCTGCTGGGCCTGTCGACCCTGAAACTCCTGTTCAGCCTGAGCCACCTGTTGTCGAGCCTGCTGGAGCAGTTGTTCACACTGCTGCCTGGCCTGCTCGCGCATCTCGGCCACGTGCCGTTCGGCTTCCTGGCGGATCGAAGCTGAGTTGATCAGCTGCTCACGCTGCTGACGGCCCTGGTTCACGATCTCGTCAGCCTGGCTGCGGGCCTTGGAGATGTACTCCTCCCGTTGGCGGATCAGCTCCACCGCTTGAGCGATCTCCGGTGGGATGGCCTCCCGGAGCGCATCCATCACCTCCACAGCATCCTGTTCGTTCACCAGCCTTCCCCCACTGAAGGGGATTCGGCTGCCTTCCAGAACGATCTCCTCAAGCTGATCGATCTGCTCGAGGACGTTGATCTTGGGATCAGCCATGGGCGGATGACGGCGAAGGAAGAGGTGCGTCCTCGTGATTAAAGAGCCTGGCCAGG
Source organism: Cyanobacteriota bacterium (assembly GCA_035285465.1). Lineage (GTDB taxonomy): Bacteria > Cyanobacteriota > Cyanobacteriia > PCC-6307 > Cyanobiaceae > UBA5018. Next base: position 36,663 of record JAYKHC010000012.1, on the reverse strand, counting down.
TCTCTGGCCACACCCAACGGCACCATGTGGCGGACATCCCCACCGAAGCGGGCGACCTCCTTGACCACTGAACTGCTCAGGAAACTGTGGTGAACCGCCGTGGCCAGGAACAGCGTTTCAACCCCGGCCGCAAGGGTTTTGTTGGTGTGGGCGATCTGCAGCTCGTACTCAAAATCACTCAACGCCCGCAACCCTCTCAGAATCACTGCAGATCCGCATTTCTGCGCGAAATCCACGGTGAGGCCATCAAAGCTCTCCACTTCCACCCCATCGAGATGAGCCGTGGCTGCTCGGATCTGCTGGATCCGGAGCTCCAGAGGAAAGGCAGCCCGCTTGTTGGTGTTCTGAAGCACGCCCACCATCAGCCCATCAAAGAGCCGTGAACCCCTTTCGATCAGATCCAGGTGGCCGAGCGTGAGTGGATCGAAGGAACCGGGGTAGAGGGCACGCATCGGCATCGGCCAATGGGGTGTGAGGGCACCTCTCCTTCTTACACTGGCCGGGCGCCTGCACCTTCGCTCTGCCCATGGATCTCGCTGCCAAGAAAACCCTGTTGCGCAAGATCCCCCATGGCCTGTTCATCTGCGGCGTGGCTGAGGGCGGCGTTGTCAATGGCTTCACAGCCAGCTGGGTCACCCAGGGATCGTTCGAGCCCCCGCTGGTGGTGGTGGCTGTTCGCTCCGACAGCACCAGCAACGGAATGATCCAGCGCACCGGCCAGTTTTCACTGAATGTGCTGTCCGCGGATCAGAAGGATCTGGCCGCGGTGTTCTTCAAGCCCCAGCAAGGGGTTGGAGGCCGCTTTGAAGCGGCCCCCTTCCACCTGGGTGAATTCGGCCTCCCCATTCTCGACAATGCCCTTGGAGGTGTCGAATGTGCCGTGGTGGGGGAGGTCGCCGCCGGCGATCACACGGTCTTTGTGGCCGAGGTGAAAAGTGCAACCCTGCTCAAGGATGCTCCAGCACTGGAACTGAGCAGCACGGGCTGGAATTACGGCGGTTGAGGTCAGCGGTTCTTGCGTGAGTCCCAGGCGGCCGATACTCCGCTGATTCAGCGTCCTGATCATCTGAAGCAGCGGCTTCGGGAGCTGCCGGCCGAATCCGGTTGCTACCTGATGCGCGATGGCGAGGATCGGATTCTCTACATCGGTAAAGCCAAGGTGCTGCGTCAGCGTGTTCGCAGCTATTTCCAGACGGGCCGAGGCCATGGCCACAGTCCTCGGATCGGGCTGATGGTTCGCCAGATCTGTGAGATCGAGGTGATTGTTACCGACAGCGAAGCCGAAGCGCTGGCCCTGGAATCCAATCTGATCAAGAACCACCAACCTCATTTCAATATTCTTCTGAAGGATGACAAGAAATATCCTTACTTGTGCATTACCTGGAGTGAACCCTACCCGAGGATCTTCATCACCAGGCGACGTCGCTTTCGTTCTCCATCAGACCGTTTCTATGGCCCCTACGTGGATGTCGGGCTGCTGCGGCGCACCCTCAGCCTTGTCAAACGCGTGTTCCCCTTGCGTCAGAGGCCCCAGCCGTTGTACCGCGACCGCCCCTGCCTGAACTACGACATCGGACGCTGTCCAGGTGTTTGTCAACAGAAAATCAGTTCAGAAGACTATCACCAGACGTTGAGACAGGTCGCCATGGTGTTTCAGGGGCGCAATGACGAGCTGCTGCGAATGCTCAGTGAGCAGATGGACCGCTATGCCCAACGACTGGATTATGAAAATGCGGCACGTCTCAGGGATCAGATTCAGGGAATCGATACGCTCACAGCGGATCAGAAAATGAGCACAGGCGATAGCTCTGTCAACCGTGATGTGCTTGCCCTTGCAGCTGATCAACGGCTGGCCGCTGTGCAGCTGTTTCAGATTCGTGCCGGCAAATTGGTGGGAAGGCTCGGTTACACAGCAGATGCCGTGGATGCCGAACCCGCCCGGGTGCTGCAGACGGTGATTGAGGAGCACTACAGCCAGGTGGAGCCCGTGGAGATCCCCGTTGAGCTGCTGGTTCAGCAGACCCTCCCCCAGCAGACGCTGATTGAGGAGTGGCTCACGGAACTCCGGGGCCGTCGCGTGAGAATCGCGGTTCCGCAGAGACAGCAGAAAGCTGATCTGATTGAACTCGTGGTGCGAAACGCCAGCTATGAGTTGCAACGCGCGCAACGCGCCAGTGAGCAGAACCTCCTGGCCACAGAGGATCTGGCCCAGCTGCTCGACCTCTCGACTCCTCCCAGGCGGATTGAAGGCTTTGATATCAGCCACATCCAGGGAAGTGATGCCGTGGCTTCCCAGGTGGTGTTCATCGACGGCTTACCAGCAAAACAGCACTACCGGAACTACAAGATCAGAAGCCGTTCCATCCAGGCCGGACATTCAGACGACTTCATGGCGATGGCGGAAATCATGCGGCGACGTTTTCGTCGTTGGAGCCAGGCGAAGGCAGCCGGTACGGATCTCAGAGAGCTGCGTCGTCTGTCCGGATCTGCCCTGCACACCGATGGCCTCAATGACTGGCCGGATGTGGTGATGATCGATGGTGGCAAAGGGCAACTCACGGCTGTGATGGAAGCCCTGCGGGAGCTCGATCTTCATGAGGATCTGGTGGTCTGTTCGCTGGCCAAGCAGCGGGAGGAGGTTTTTCTGCCTGGCGCTGGAACTCCGCTGGAGAGTGAGCCCGATCAGCTGGGGGTGCAGCTGCTGCGTCGACTCCGCGATGAAGCGCACCGCTTCGCTGTGAGTTTTCACCGTCAGCAGCGTGGGCTGCGAATGAAGCGTTCGCGCCTCTCAGACATTCCGGGCCTGGGACCCAAGCGCATCCGCGACCTTCTCGCCCACTTCCGCTCCATCGATGCGATTCAGCTGGCCAGTCCGGAAACTCTGGCCCAGGCACCCGGCATGGGAGCCGGCCTCGCCAGGGTGGTCTGGGATTACTTTCACCCTTCAACGATGGAACCAGCCGAGTGTCCGGCCGAAGCTGACAATGAAGCGGCCCTCGACCTGGTCGGGTGATTCGGATCATCGCCGTCCTGATGGCCATCCTGCTGACGTGGGTTCCGCCCGCACAGGCCGGCCCCGGCCTGTGTGTCGGCCCGGTCTGCGCGGACAACATCCAACGAAGCGCCAAGCATCACTGGCAGCTGCGTCTGCGGGCGGCTGATCAGATGGGCAACCATGAGCGCCTTGTGGTCGACTGTCGCACCGGCACGCTGAGTCCCGAGCTGGGCCCGGTTGCGCGGGGCTATGCCCTGGCTCTGGCACGACGAGCCTGCCGACTGGCCCGAATGCCCGAAGCAGATGCTCAGGGTTGAGGATTGACGGCCCCGATGCACGCTCAGCCAGGATCGGACGAAACCACAGGCTGAGTTGACCGACCACCATCCCAGAGCTGATCCGGAGCAGCGGCAGGGTGACTCCTGCGATCCAGAGGTGTATGGGGTCTGGATCCTGGGAGACCAGCTCAACATCCGCCACCCGGCACTGCAGGCGCTGGAAGACCGCCTGGGCTCCGCCAGGGCACGCCACAGCTGCCGGGTGCTGCTGATCGAGAGCAGCTCCGTTCTCAACAGACAGGCCTTCCACAGGCAGAAACTCGTGCTGGTGTGGAGTGCGATGCGCCATTTCGCGATCGAACTTGAACGTTGTGGCTGGCAAGTGGAGCGGATCGAAACGAGCAGTTTCTCAACCGCTCTCGAGCACTGGACGTCCAGGCACGGCCTTGTCGAGCTGCATCTGATGGAGCCCGCAGATCGTCCCTTCCGGGCCAAGATCCATGCAACTGTTCAACAGCTGGCCAGCAAGAACCCACTCCAGGTGCACTGGCATCCCTCCAATGCCTTCCTGTGGAGCCGTGACGCCTTTGCCTGCTGGGCACAGCGCTACAGGCAGCCGCGGATGGAGTTCTTCTACCGCGAAAGCCGCAAGCGGTTCAACGTTCTGATGGAGGGCGATCAACCGCTCGGAGGTCAGTGGAATTACGACCACGACAACCGCAAGGCACCACCCAGAGATCTGCAGCCACCGCAGCCGCTTTCGTTTGAGCCCGATTCCATCACCGAAGCGGTGATCAACAGGGTGGAAGCCCTGGATCGTCAGCGCACGGCCTCCGGGCTGGTTCCTCTGCCAGGAGTCAGCCGACCCTTCCGTTGGGGGGTGAATCGCGATCAGGCGCTACAGGTTCTTGAACACTTCATCCAGACACGTCTTGATGGTTTCGGGCCTTATCAGGATGCGATGGTCCGCGGCCAGAGCACCCTCTGGCATGCCCTGCTCAGTCCTTATCTGAATCTCGGGCTGCTGCATCCCTGGGAAGTGATCCGAAGGCTGGAAAGCGCCGGGCTGGAACGAGGAACGCCTCCGGCCAGCCTGGAGGGAGTTCTGCGCCAGATTCTCGGCTGGCGTGAATACACCCACGGTCTTTACCACTGGCTGGGGGCCGACTATCCCACGCTCAATCATTTCAATGCCCATTCGCCCTTGCCTTCCTGGTTGGAGCAACTGAGCCCGTGCGGCATGAGCTGTCTGGACACGGTGCTCGGCGAGATCCACTCCAGCGGCTACGCCCACCACATTCAACGACTGATGGTGCTTGCCAACTACGGATTGCTGGCGGGCCTGGATCCGCAGGCCTTCACCGCCTGGTTTCACCGGATGTTCATCGACGGTTTCGACTGGGTCATGCAGACCAATGTGCTGGGAATGGGACTGTTCGCCGATGGCGGCCGGTTGGCGAGCAAGCCCTATGCGGCGAGCGGCAGCTACATCAACCGGATGAGCAATTACTGCAAGGCCTGCCGCTATGACCCGAAACAGCGTACGGGCGAGCTGGCCTGCCCCTTCAACGTCCTCTACTGGGACTTCCTGGCTCGTCACGCCAACCGGTTGCGCGGCAACCCGCGCATGGCCCTGATGATCCGGCAGCTTGACAGAATGCCATCCGAGGAGCTGCAGGCGATCCGGCTCCGTGCTGCGAGCCACCTCGAGCGACCGGTGCCGAACGGATGATGGCCCTGATCCGGAGGGATTGACCAGCCGGCCTTCGCCCTTACCTTGGACGGAACAGCTCGATCGGCTCTGTGCTCCAGTTGGCTGCCAGCCTGCCCCCGGAGGCCTATCTCTGGCTCAAGACCCTCCACATCGTGGGAGTGGTCGTGTGGTTCGCCGGACTCTTCTATCTGGTGCGCCTTTTCATCTATCACCGCGAGGCTGATTCGCTCGAAGCTCCTCTCCGCGAGGCTTTTCAGGCTCAGTACGCGTTGATGGAACGTCGTCTGATGAACATCATCGCCACCCCGGGAATGGTGGTGGCACTGGGCTGCGCAGCAGGCCTGCTCCTGCTGAACCCGCTCTGGATCAGACAGGGCTGGATGCACGCCAAGCTTGCCGTTGTGTTGGCCGTTGTCCTTTATCACGGCTACTGCTACCGACTGATGGCCGACCTTCAGGCGGCTCGATGTCCGTGGAGCCCGGGCCGGCTCAGGGCTCTCAACGAACTCCCCACCCTCCTGCTGGTGGGCGCTGTGATGCTGGTCGTCTTCAAGAATGACTTCCCTACCCGAGCCGCTACCTGGTTTCTGGTGGCTCTGGTGGTTCTGATGGCGGCATCGATTCAGTTCTACGCACGCTGGCGGCGGCTCCGCAGCGAACGCCTGAAGGCAGAGGCACAGCCCGGATGACAACGTTGAATCGGCACAATCACCCACTGGCTGAGGTTTTGCGTCATGTGAATCCGGGCAGTTGCCCGGGACGCTTCAACTTTCACTGCCACACCGACTGCTCGGATGGTTCATTGACGCCTCTTCAGCTTGCCGAGCAGGCCCTCGAGCTGGGCCTGAAGCACCTGGCCGTGACAGACCATCACAGCCTTGAGGCCTACAAACCCATTGCAGAGCGCTTCCATCAGCTCAGAGCCGAAGGGATCGAGACACCCACGTTCTGGAGAGGCGTCGAGATCAGCTGTGTGCTCGAGGGCTGTCTTGTTCATGTTCTTGCCCTGGGCTTTGAAGACGATCACTGGAGCCTGGATCCGTACCTCAGGGGCCGAGCCCAGGTCGGACATGCGCTCAGAGCCGATGCCGTCGTTTCAGCGATCCATGCAGCCGGGGGACTCGCCCTCCTGGCCCATCCAGGACGCTACCGGCTTCCCTTTTCCCGATTGATCAGAGCTGCAGCCGAGATGGGGTTCGATGGTGGAGAGGCCTGGTATGACTATGAGATGAAGATTCGCTGGAAACCGTCGTACCCGTTGTGTGAATCCATCGCCTCCGAGCTCCTGGCCCGCGGACTCCTGTTGAGTTGCGGTACGGATACCCACGGCTCTGCCCTCAGCAGCCGCTAGTGTTTGACGGCACGTCCCTGATGCCTTCGATGGGTCTGTTCGATCGACTGCTCGGCACCGGTTCCAACCCGAGCGCTCCCAGGTCGGAGAAAAAGCCGAAAGCACCCAAGGAGGTGGAAACCTTCTACCTGGAACCGGATGCGGCCAGCAGCCTCGGCGACGTTTCCTTCATGCGTCGCTCCAACACGATCCGCCACACCTTCCCCGGCACCGCAAGCAGCCCCGGAAACAAGGAACTGGTTGAGGAAGTGGCGTCGATGGAAGCTGAACTGAAGCAGGCGACCCCCGGTCTCGGCGGCAATGAACCCAAAGCCGTGGAGCCGACTCTCAATACGGGGGTGCCCAAGCCTGTCAAGAAAACCTTCGCCCAGCCGATGTCTGCCAGCGAACTCGAACAGCGCAAGAGGGGTTCTGCCGTAGCCGTGAACAGCCCCTCAGCGTCCACCCCAGCGCGAAGAACGTTGGTTTCGGATGGTTCTCAGCCCCAGATCTCTCAGCAGAACGCCTCCAAGCCAGGTTCCATCGATCCGTTCAAGCAGATGGTGAAGGATCTCAATTCCTGAAAAGCTCTTCAGGAGGGTCCAGGATCCTCATCTGGGATGCAACTGATTCTCCATCAATGCATTTCGATCTGAGCTTCGCTATCCAGGACAAGTTCCCTGAGCTCTTTCAGGTGATCTTCGGGGGCCTCACACCACAACCCACGGTGATGAGCCTCCAACAGACGTTCTGCGATATCACGCAACGCCCAGGGATTTTCTCTTTGGAGAAAGCTTCTTACTTCCAGATCCTTGAGCCACTGTTCGAAGAGTTTTCCGTAACTCCAGTCGGGTATCCGCCCAGTGCTGGCGTCGTAGGCAAACAGATAATCCATGCTGGCCGCCATTTCGAATCCCCCTTTGTAGCCGTGGCCTTTCATCGCATTGATCCAGCGTGGATTGAGCATCCGGGAACGCAGAACCTTGTCGAATTCACGCTCCACACGATGAAGCCTGGGCCGGCTGTGACGTGAATGATCGCCAAACCACATCGCTGGTTGTTGTCCCCTGAGAGACTGCACCGCTGCGCTGAGTCCTCCGTGGAATTGATAGTAATCGTCTGAATCGAGCAGGTCGTGTTCACGATTGTCCTGGTTATGCAGCACGAGTTGCACCGCTCGAAGGCGCTGCTCCAATCCGGAGCGATCGTGCTCGGCTTCGATCGGAGCGCATCCCGATCCTTCACCTCCACCGTCGTAACGCCAGGCACTCCAGGCCAGGAAGGCCTCACCGAGGTCGGCACGAGACTCCCACTGACCACTGTCGATCAGGCCCTGGAGTCCTGCGCCGTAGGCACCGGGCGCCGATCCGTAGACCCGATGGGTGTGGCCTTCCAGCCTGGCTGATTCCGCCAGAGGGTTGAACTGGGGTGATTCCTGAAGTGCCCCCACCAGCTGACAGGCCCGGTTGAACCAGCCGACCAACTGTGGAAAGGCGTCACGAAACAGACCGGAGATGCGCAGCGTGACATCCACCCGAGGTCGGTTGAGCACGGATCCGGGCATCACCTCAAGATCCACAAGTCGGCGGGTGGGGCCGTCCCAGACCGGCCGAACACCCATCAGGGCCAGGGCCTGAGCGATGTCTTCCCCACCGTTTCGCATGGTGGCTGTCCCCCAGACGCTCAGAGCCATGCGCCGGAGATGTTCTCCCTCATCCTGCAGATGCAGTTCCAGAAGCAGCTCTGCGCTGCGGCGTCCCAGATCCCAGGCTGCTTCCGTGGGCAGTCCGCGCAGGTCCACGCTGTAGAAATTGCGTCCTGTCGGCAGCACATCCGGCCGTCCACGGGTGGGTGCTCCCGAGGGTCCTGCCTCAATCCGCTCACCGGCCAGCGCGCGCAGGAATGCGGAGCGTTCCGCCTCTGCACACTTCAGAAGCCGCGGGAGCAGATCCTTCTCAAGGTTCTGCAGGGCAACGGCTGTGGCCTCCCCCGGGAGCGCTGTGATGTCACCGCCGCTCAGGAGTGTGGTCACCAGATTCCCCGCCAGGTCTTCCAGCACCGCCACCCCATCACCGACCCGCCGGATCGCGCGGTCCCTGGCCAGGGCTGCAAGCTGATCGCGATCGGCCGGCTGAAGCAAGCCGTCCTCCGGGTCACTCCAGGGATCGAGAATCAGGCCCAGATCCGTGGCGATCGCCTGCGTGAGTCCGGCCTGATCGTTCCGCGGGGCACGGGCCAGGCTCAACAACAGTTCCGCCAGCAGCGAGGTTGTCGGGAGCTGGCCATAGACATGCAGACCGAGGCGGATCTGGGCTTCCTTCAGTTCACAGAGGTAGCCGTCCGCGGCTTCCAGTCGCCTCTCCAGCTCCGACTCATCCAGTCCATCAGGAAGGTTGAGGACCGCCAGAGAGCTTTCCAACCGCTCCCGCAGCAGCTCGGCACGCTCTGCGCCGAGCTGTACGGCCTCCCAGTACTCATCAAGGAGGCTCTCCAGTTCGAGCAACTCCCCGTGGAGTCCTGCGCGACCGAGAGGTGGCGTCAGATGGTCAAGAATGACCGCGTGGCAGCGGCGCTTGGCCTGACTGCCCTCGCCTGGATCATTGACGATGAACGGATAGAGATGGGGAACAGGCCCGAGCGCCCATTCCGGATAACAGCAGTCTGAGAGCCCCAGGGCCTTGCCGGGGAGCCACTCCAGGTTCCCGTGCTTGCCCACATGAACCAGGGCATGGGCATCGAACGACGTTCGAATCCAGAGGTACTGGGCGAGGTAAGCGTGGGTGGGTGGCAGATCCGGTGAGTGGTAGTTCAGGCTGGGATCACGGTCGTAACCCCGCTCGGGCTGCAGCAGAACCGCCACGGATCCGAACCTCAGTCCACGGATCGGGAACCCTGGCGACCCCATGGCCGTGAGCTCCAGAGCGGGATCCTGCTGCGGTGACCCCCAGACGCTCTCCAGCCGCTGGCGCCCCTCCCAGGGAAGGGTTCCGTACCACTGCTGGTAATCGGTGATGTTGAGGTGGTCGAGAGGTCGGCGATGGCCGCTCTCGGGATCATTGGAACGCACGGACAGAAGCCGTTCGATCAAGGCATGGCCATCGACCGGCAGCTCATCCGACATGACATAACCCTCGTCTCTGAGCCAGGCCAACATCGAGGCCACGGATGCCGGAGTATCCAGTCCGACCCCATTGGCGACCCGGCTGTTTCGGTTGGGATAGTTGGCAAGAACCAGAGCCACCCGCCGTTGACCGGCCGGGGTCTGTCGGAGTCGGATCCAGCGCGCAGCCAGTTGTGCGATCCAGTTCCATCTCTCGACATCCGGCTCATGGCGTGGCAGGGCTGATGCAAGAAGCTCGCTGCTGTTCTGAATCTCCTTGAAGGCGGCGATCCGCGTGGTGAGCCGGCCATCGAGCTCAGGCAGGGCAACCTGAAGCGCAAGTTCCGTCGGTCCCAGCCCGATGCTGCTGAGGGCCCAGCTCTGTCGGGAGCGGCCACTGGTGAGCACCTGCAGAACGGGAACGCCCAGCCGCTCCCACAGTGGTGAGCCCAGCCCGGCCTCCGCGAACTGCACGGAGGCGAAGGCTGTGCAGCAGAGCACCAGCTCAACGCTTTCACGACCGAGCAGATCACAGACCCCTCGCTGCACACCGGGATCCCTGAGGCCGCTCACCCAGAGGGCCCGCGGCGCCAGTCCCCAATCTCTGAGGGCTTGGAGACCGGCCTCCATCAGGGTGAGGTCGCCAGCCTGAAACAGAGCCCGGTAGAGAATCAATCCAACCCGGGGTCCCGGTTCCTCACGCCAGTCCCAGGGGAAGGGGTCGCCGAGGGGCTGTGGCGTGGGTGGGGTGACCTCTTCTCCTTCGATGAGAGCCCGGAAACAGCCGAGCACACGCTTCAGATTCGTCTCCCCACCCTGGCGGAGACAGCCGGCCAGGCGGATGGTGAGCTCCGGATCGGCATTGCCGAGCCCGGCCAGGGCGTGATCCTCGTCCTCGGTACCGGCCAGCACCAGCAACGTTCGTTTCCCCTGCGCGCCGGGTGTGGCCTGCAGCCAGCGCTGGACGGCTTCGAGCCCGTAACTCCAGTGGCCACGGCCCCCCAGAAGCCGGATGGCGATCAGACGGGCCTGGCGTGCGGTGGTGGCCAGGTAGTGATCCACGACAGCAGGCTCTGCCAGAGCAGCGAGGTTGAGAGCCCGAAGCTCACAGCCGAGCAGATCCGGCTCCCGGCTCAACAAGCGATCAAGGCTCAGCAGATCGGTGTCGGCACTGCTGAGGAACAGCACAGGAGCCGGGGGTTGCTCCACGAAGGAGGAGGGGTCGTTGGGTGATCCCGGTATCGCAGCGAGCCTGTGCATGGCCCCCATCCTGATGGCTCTGGTGAGAAGATCGGGGCCTTCCGGTAGAGCCGCCTGAGACGCCCGCCATGCATCAGTTCCTTCCCTATGCCTGGTATCGGGGCGAATGCGTACCGTTCGAGCAGGCCACCCTGTCGGTGGCCACTCATGCTCTCCACTACGGCACCGGAGCTTTCGGAGGAATGAGAGCCCTGCCCAACCCGGTGGACCCGGATGAGATCCTGCTGTTCCGGGCTGATCGACATGCTCGCCGGCTGAGTCAGAGCGCCCGTCTGCTGCTGACCGAGCTCAGCGAGGAGACCATCCACCTGGCGATCAGCACTCTGCTGCGCAAGAACCGGCCGACCAGACCGGTGTACCTGCGTCCGTTCGTGTACACAAGCGACCTGGGAATCGCCCCCAGGCTCCACAACATCGAAACCGATTTCCTGGTCTATGGGTTGGAGCTGGGCGATTATCTGTCACCGGATGGGGTGTCCTGCCGGATCAGTTCCTGGACGCGTCAGGAAGACCGATCTCTGCCGCTGCGCGGGAAGATCAGCGGCGCTTACATCACGAGCTCACTGGCTAAGACCGAAGCTGTGAAGAGCGGCTTTGATGAGGCCTTGCTGATGAACAGCAGAGGCAAGGTCAGCGAAGCCAGCGGCATGAACCTGTTTATCGTCAGAGAAGGAGTGTTGATCACTCCAGGGGTGGACCAGGACATCCTTGAGGGCATCACCCGGGCCAGCGTGATGGAGCTGGCCCGGGAGCTCGGAATCCCGGTTGTGGAAAGGCCGGTCGACAAGAGCGAGCTGTTCGTCGCCGATGAGGTCTTCCTGAGTGGCACGGCCGCCAAGGTCACCCCTGTGCGGCGGGTGGAATCCACCGATCTGAGCAGCCACCGCCCGGTGATGAGCCGAATCCGAGAGCGTCTCACCGCAATCACAGAAGGTCGCGATCCCGCCTATGAACACTGGGTGACCCGCGTTCGACTGGACGCTTGACCGTGATGGTGACCAGCGACCTGATGCAACCGTCTGTCACAGCGCGATGTGGCTTTCTTGAGCGCCTGCATTCGGCGGAACGCCCCGTTCTTGTCTTCGACGGGGCAACCGGCACCTCTCTGCAGCAGATGAACCTGACGGCCGCGGATTTCGGAGGGGCGGCCCTGGAAGGCTGCAACGAGCAACTGGTGTTCAGCCGCCCCGACGCCGTTCAGGCCGTCCATCGGCAGTTCCTGGAGGCGGGTTGTGATGTGATCGAGACCGACACTTTCGGAGCTGCGTCGATTGTCCTGGCGGAATATGACCTCCAGGATCAGGCCTATGCGATCAACAAACGGGCTGCAGAGCTGGCCCGGGAAATGGCTGATGCTTACAGCTCCGAACGTAAGCCACGGTTCGTCGCCGGGTCGATGGGACCGACCACAAAGCTCCCTACCCTGGGGCACATCGATTTCGATTCGATGAAAGAATCGTTTCGAGAGCAGGCCGCCGGGCTTCTGGCTGGCGATGTCGATCTGTTCATCGTTGAAACCTGCCAGGACGTTCTGCAGATCAAGGCGGCTCTGCTGGGCATCGAAGAGGCCTTCGCCGCTGCCGGCGAGCGCAGACCCCTGATGGTGAGTGTCACCATGGAGACCACCGGCACGATGCTGGTGGGATCTGATATCGCCGCCGTTGTGGCCATCCTGGAGCCCTTCCGGATCGATGTGCTCGGCCTCAACTGCGCCACAGGACCGGAGCAGATGAAGGAGCACATTCGCTATCTCAGCGAACACAGTCCTTTCGTGATCAGCTGCATCCCGAATGCAGGTCTTCCTGAAAATATCGGCGGCGTCGCTCACTACAGGTTGACCCCCCTGGAGATGAAGATGCAGTTGATGCATTTCGTTGAGGATCTTGGCGTGCAGGTGATCGGTGGCTGCTGTGGCACCACCCCGGCCCATATCGCTGCCCTGGCCGAGCTGGCAGCAGAACTGAAGCCCGCCGTCCGACCCGTGCGAGCGGATCAGACTTCAGCCTTGGATGTCGCCCATCAGGGGCTGAACGATCCCCGGCCGGCTCTGCACTACGAGCCCGCCGCCAGTTCGATTTATGGGGTCACTCCATACCTTCAGGATAATTCATTTCTGATCATCGGCGAACGTCTTAACGCCAGTGGATCCAAAAAAGTGCGCGAGCTGCTGGCTGATGAGGATTGGGATGGACTGGTGTCTGTCGCGCGCGGTCAGGTCAAGGAAAATGCCCATATTCTCGACGTCAATGTTGATTACGTCGGTCGCGACGGCGAACGCGACATGCGTGAACTGGTGAGTCGTCTCGTCACCAATGTCAATCTGCCGCTGATGTTGGATTCCACGGAATGGCAGAAAATGGAAGCAGGGCTCAAGGTGGCTGGTGGAAAATGCATACTCAACTCCACGAACTACGAGGACGGAAACGAACGCTTTTTCAAGGTTCTCGAATTGGCGCGAAACTATGGCGCTGGTCTTGTCATCGGTACGATTGACGAGCAGGGGATGGCTCGCACAGCCGAACGAAAGTTCGCCATCGCCCAACGCGCCTATCGGGATGCGCTCGAATTTGGCATCCCGGCGCATGAGATCTTTTACGATCCGCTTGCACTCCCGATTTCAACGGGAATCGAAGAAGATCGTCTCAATGCACAGGCAACAATTGAAGCGATTCGATTGATTCGAGATCAGCTCCCAGGGGTCCACGTTGTGCTGGGTGTGAGCAACGTGAGCTTCGGGCTCACAGCGGCGGCACGCATTGTGCTGAACTCCGTTTTTCTGCACGAATGCTGTGAGGCTGGCATGGATGCGGCCATTGTGAGCCCGGCCAAGATTCTGCCCCTGGCGAAGATCAGCCCCGAACACCAGCAGGTCTGCCGCGATCTGATCGGCGATCAGCGTCGCTTCGAGAATGGGATCTGCTGCTACGACCCGCTCACGGAGCTCACCAGGCTCTTTGAAGGCATCAGCGCCCAGCAAGCAAGGGCATCGGGTCCCTCGCTCGCCGACCTGCCTATAGAACTGCGGCTCCAGCAACACATCATCGATGGTGAGAGGATCGGCCTCGAGGAGGCTCTCAATCAGGCCCTCGAGACATATCCACCCCTGGAAATCATCAACACCTATCTCCTCAATGGCATGAAGACCGTTGGCGATCTGTTCGGATCCGGACAGATGCAACTGCCATTTGTTCTTCAGAGTGCAGAAACGATGAAAGCGGCTGTGGCTTTTCTCGAGCCCATGATGGAGAAAGCTGAGGGAACCCGCTCTGCTAAAGCTAAATTTCTGATTGCAACAGTCAAAGGTGATGTTCATGATATCGGCAAAAATCTTGTTGATATTATCCTCACAAACAATGGCTATGAAGTTATCAACCTGGGCATCAAACAGCCCGTTGAGGCTATCATAGAGGCACAGCATGAACATCAGGCGGATTGCATTGCCATGAGTGGCCTGCTGGTGAAATCCACCGCTTTTATGAAAGATAATCTCCAGGCATTCAATGAGGCTGGCATCAATGTTCCGGTGATTCTCGGCGGGGCCGCTCTGACGCCGCGATTTGTTCAGAAAGACTGCCGTGAGGTCTACCGCGGTCAGGTGATCTACGGGCGCGATGCCTTTGCCGACCTTCGCTTCATGGATGCTCTGGTGGCTGCCCGGGATGCCGGTACATGGCAGAACGAGATCGGCTTCGTCTCAGGCGCGCCTGAAGGGCTTGGACTCGAGGACCCACCGGTACGGGAGAACGGCGAAGACAGAGATTCATCCGTTGGCGCTGCAGCGGATGAGGTCTCCTCAGGGCCGACCGCTCGTTCAGCTGCTTCAGCCTCCGACGAGCATCGTTCCGAAGCGGTGCCCCAGGTGCCCGCAGCGGCAGCCCCGTTCTGGGGAAGCATGGTGCTCACCGAGTCGGAGATTGATCTTGATGAGGTGTTCGCCTATCTCGACCGCAATGCCCTGTTCGCAGGCCAGTGGCAACTTCGCAAGTCCCAGTCTCAGAGCAGAGAGGAGTACTCAGCCATGCTGGCTGAAAGAGCCGAGCCCGTCCTTCAGCTCTGGATCCAGCGTTGCCGCGATGAACACCTGCTCACCCCGAGGGTGGCCTACGGATACTTCCCCTGCGGGCGCGATGGCAATTCCGTGGTGGTGTTCGATCCGGATCTGATGCCCCCGGGGGCTGAACCTTCTGCTGCGGGCCCGGAACTCGGACGCTTCGTGCTACCCCGCCAGCGTGCCGGCAACCGCTACTGCATCGCCGATTTCTACCGTGATCTCACCGGGGATGCCAATCATGGCCGGCCAACAGATGTCCTGCCGATGCAGGCCGTCACCATGGGCGAGCGGGCCAGCACCTATGCCTTGGACCTGTTCCGGGCCGACCGCTACAGCGATTACCTTTATTTTCACGGGCTCGCCGTGCAGATGGCGGAAGCCCTTGCGGAATGGGTGCATGCCCGGATCCGGCGGGAGCTCGGCTTCCCCGACCCAACAGACCTCTCGCTCCGTGACGTGCTGGCCCAGCGCTACCGGGGCAGCCGCTATTCCTTCGGTTACCCGGCCTGCCCGAACGTGGCGGACTCTCGCCAGCAGCTCGCCTGGCTTGGAGCCGAGCGCATCGGTCTGAGCATGGATGAGAGCGACCAGCTCCATCCAGAACAGAGCACCACCGCACTGGTGGCCCTCCACAGCCAGGCGCGGTATTTCAGCGCCTGATCGGCGGCAGCAAGGCATCCGGCCGGCTTAGCGTTGACCATTCCTTGTTCCCGATGGTCATGGCGATCGCAGGTCCCGACGGTGTCGACGCGGCGATCCGAGCGGGCATCGATCTGGATGGATCACCGATCCCGGCCGAAATGCTGGCGCTATACAACGAGGTGATGACCCTCGAGAGCCAGCGAGCCCGCAGCGGCGTCAAGAAGTCGATGCGCAACCGCATCGTCAAGACCGGATCCAAGCACTTCGATCAGGAGACTCTCGATGCCCGGCTGAAGGCGGCAGGCTGGGAGGGCCTCAAGGCCAAGGAGATTGCCTTCTTCTACGGCTGAGCCGCCGCTCCTCAGCTGCAGAGCGCCTCCAGGGTTTCGATCACCTCCTGCTGGAAGTCCTCCAGATCAGCGGAGTCACTCAGATCAATGCCCTCTCCGGCAGCGTTCTGGGCCAGCTCCTGAAAGTGAAAGGCTCCTTCGCCATGGGCCAGGAACTCCATGGCAGAGGGCTCACCGCTCTCCTTGTAGGCGTCGCACAGGGCCAGGAAGGCCGCGTCCTCAGTGAAATCCCAACTCATCGAACGGAGGCGCTGAATGACAGGGTGGTGCGCGCTCAACGACCTTTAACGCCTCACCCCCGGAATCCGTCAACCTCCTGGCGCCGTTTTGTTCCAGACGTTCGTCAGACTCGCCCGGGCCTGCAGCTTCAAACGATGGTGTCGTCAGCCTCCAACCCAGCGTCTTCGGCACGCAATGTGCTCGGCGGCGAGCTCGTGACCTGCGGCTGTCAGCCGATGACAGGCTGGTTCCGGGATGGCACTTGCCGCACCGATCCCTCTGATCTCGGTCGTCACACGGTGTGTTGCGTACTCAATGACGCGTTCCTCACCTACACCTGTGCTCAGGGGAACGACCTGAGCACACCGATGCCGGCCTTCCAGTTCCCCGGCTTGAAGGCCGGCGACCGTTGGTGCCTCTGCGCCCAGCGCTGGCTGGAGGCCTACGAGGACGGCATGGCCCCACCCGTGGTTCTGGAGGCTTGCGAGGCCAGCACCCTGGAGATCATCCCTCTGGGCTTGCTGCAGCGCCACAGCGCTTGATCACTGGGCGATCACCAGGGGATCTCCTGGCCGTCCCAGGCCACAAATCGCCCACTCGCCGCCGCATGCTGACTTTGGAGGACATCCAGCAACTGCTGGGCAGCGCGTTCTGGACTGAACAGCCTTTCCGGGGGCACGCTCGAGCGAAAGGGTTCCGAAAGAGGGGTGGCGGTGGTGCCTGGATGCAGCAGCGTCACGCAGGTCAGGGGTCGCCGCCGCCGCCATTCCAGGGCCAGGGTATGGAGGAGTTGGTTCTGGGCGGCCTTGGCGCCGCGGTAGCTGTACCAGCCGCCGAGCTGGTTGTCGCCGATGCTGCCCACCCGGGCGGAAAGGCTGGCGAAGTGCACCGGAAGATCCATCGGCATCGCCGCTTCCACAGCCTGCGCCAGCAGCAAGGGGCCAAAGGCATTCACCCGGAAGCAGCGATCCAGGGCATCCCCAGTCACCTGGCTGAGCCGTTTTTCGGGTTGAAGGTGGGCTCCATGGAGCACACCGCTGGCGTTGATCACCAGCCGCAAGGGCCGAAGCTGCTCGATAGCGCGCTGGTGCAGGGCCTGGAGGCTTTCACTGGCGGTGAGATCGAGGGACATCCAGTGCACGGACGCCGCGCGCTCAACCGGGGACCGCAGCGGTTTCGGCACACCGGAGCGGTTGGAGGCCCATAGCTGCAGGTGAGGGGCACGTTCGAGCAAAGCCTCCACAAGAGCCAGCCCGATACCACCGCTACCCACCACCAGGGCGTGGCCGCACCAAGATTGGAAGCCGGCCTGCTGATCTGATGACACCGGTTTCTGGTGGCAGATGGCGCATGATGGCAGCGCCAATGGCTGAAGTGCAGCGGGGCGGAACGATGGAGCTCAGGATCGTGGTGCTGGGACAAGGCGCCTGGGGCAGCACCCTGGCGACACGATTTGCCAGCCAGGGCCATCAGGTGAGCAGCTGGTCGCGGCGGCAGGGGGGGAGTCCCTTGAGCCAGCTGGAGGGCGCCGAACTGATTGTTGTGGCGATCGCCATGGCCGGCATCGCCGATCTGGCTGAGCAGCTTCGGGGAGGGTGTCCTGCTGAGGTTTGCTTGATGAGCTGCACCAAGGGTCTCGATCTGCAGCAGCTCTGCACACCGAGCCAGATCTGGTCTCAGGTCATTCCTTCCGAGCGACTGGTGGTGTTGAGCGGTCCCAACCTGGCTACGGAACTAGACCGTGGATTGCCGGCGGCCAGTGTTCTGGCCAGCCCCAACGTGGCCCTGGCCAGTGACTTACAGCGTGCACTCAGCGATGACGTGCTGAGGCTTTACACCAATGCCGATCCGATCGGAACCGAGGTGGCGGGCGCCCTCAAGAATGTGATGGCCGTAGCCGCCGGTGTCTGTGACGGCCTCGGGCTGGGCGCCAACGCCAAGGCCTCCCTGCTCTGCCGCGGACTCAAGGAGATGGGCGTGGTGCTGGCAGGCCTGGGCGGTCAGGGGGCCACCCTCTACGGCTTGGCTGGCCTCGGCGACCTGCTGGCCACCGCTAACAGCACCTTGAGCCGCAACTACCGGTTCGGCCTGCTTCTGGCCGAGGGTCTGAATGCGCCTGCCGCCCGTGACCGCATCGGCGCCACGGTGGAGGGACCGGCGACGGCGGAGGCGGTGCTGTCCCTGGCAAACCGCCATGGCTGGAGCCTGCCGATCTGTGAGCAGGTGGTGGCCCTGGTGAACGCAAGCGTGAGCCCTATAAGCTGCGTGCGCAGCCTGATGGGCCGGAACCTCACCGAGGAACAGCGTTGAGCGAAGGCTGCGCCACAAGTCTTTCGGCCGTGTTGGTGCAGGCGTTCAGCGATCAGCCCTTTTCTGGTAACGGGGCTGCTGTGGTGCGGCTGCCGCAGCCGGCCAGCGCCGCGTGGATGCAGGCGTTGGCCGCGAACCTGAAGCAATCGGAAACCGCCTACCTGGTGCCGTGGCAGGACGGTTGGGCCCTGCGCTGGTTTACCCCCAGCTGCGAAGTTCCGCTCTGCGGCCATGCGACGCTGGCCGCATTGGTGGCTTTGGGACACTGGGGCCATCTGGAAGCCGGGCAGCCCTGCCGCTTTCACACGCGCAGCGGCCCGTTGGCTGTGGTGCTCGGCCGTGAAGGTGCTGGCGGCAGTCTCGAGCTTCCGAGCGGCACACTCGAGCCGATGGCGCCCCCAGAGGCACTGAGCCTTCTGCTGGAGAGAAGACTGGGTGCAGAGCCCCAGGGCTACTGGCGGTCGGGTCTGGGATACCGCGTGGCTTTGATCGCCGACGAGGCGCCACTGGCTGCCATGGGCTCGTTGGCGTCCGAGCTCGTCGGCGATGAACGCAATGGCCTGGTCCTGATGCAGTCATTGCCAGCCACGACAACCCGGATGGTGGAGGCACGACCTGCGGACTACCAGCTGCGCTTCTTCGCTCCAGGTCTTGGTATCGATGAAGATCCGGTGACGGGCTCCGCCCACGCCCTGGTGGCGCCGTACTGGCAGCAACGATGCAACAAAGCCGCGGTTGTGGGCTGGCAGTGTGCACCTCGTGGCGGTGGCATGCTGCTCGAACCAGCATCTTCAGGCATGATCCGCCTGACCGGCCGTGGGCATCTGCTGTGGGAGGGACGCCTGAACGCCGGCCTCGAGGAGGAGAGCCATCAGGCCTGGAGGTCGTGGCTCAACGGAGCGTGAAGAAGCTGCTGGTCACCAGTCCGATGGCGGTGGTGGCTCTCGGGATCGGTTTCATGGCCCAGGGCCTGGGTTCGGCACCGCCGACGCACGATCGGCGTGTACTCGACTCGTTGATTGCCGCCCCTGCGGCTCCCCGACCTGAAGCGCAAGCACAGCGCAGCTCTGATCTGCAGGGGTTGCAGGCCCGCCGTGCCCTCCGCCGAACCGGCCAGGGGGTCGATCTGGCCGAGCCTGAGGCCGGGGCACCGGTGGATCTGGAGATCCGGGTCGCCCTGCTCACTCGCCCGTCGCTGCCAGACCTGAGCGCCACCGGTCCCTGGTGGCTCAGGAACCGTGGTGGGGCATTGCTCGCGCGTGGCGGCCCCGGTCAGCCTGTCGGCATTGGCTTGGATCGTTCTGGTGAAGCGGAGCTTTGGCTGGAGACTGGCAGCAGCGACCGGGTGCTGGTGCAGGGTCGCACCTACGAAGGGCGGATTCGCTTGTTGCGTCAGGACAACGGTTGGCTAGCGGTCAACCACCTCAGCCTCGAGCGATACATCGCCGCAGTGGTGGGATCAGAAATGCCCTCAGGCTGGGAGATGGAGGCTCTGCGTGCCCAAGCCGTGGCGGCGCGCTCGTATGCGCTGGCACACATGGCACGCCCCGCCAACACGCACTGGCACCTTGGCGATACGACCCGATGGCAGGCCTATCGCGGCAGCGAGGCCGTCAACACGCGGACGCGGCAGGCCGCTGCCAGCACCCGTGGAATCATCCTGAGCTATCAAGGCGGCATCGTCGAAAGCCTGTATGCCGCGAACCGCCAGATCAGCCTGGAGGCACACGGACACCTTGGAGCGAGCATGAGCCAGCACGGAGCCCAGGAACTGGCACGATCTGGCCGTCGCTACACCCAGATTCTGGCCAGTTACTACCCGGGCGCGTCACTGGCGCGTTTACGCCGTGGCGCGAGCTGAACGGCTCTGGAGCGAGGCACTTCGTCTCAGCGATCAGGCCCAGGCTGATGGGGCTCTGGTCCCCTTGGCCACCCAACCGCTCGAGAGTCCGGACGTCCTCCCGTTTCGTCTCCGCCGCTTGCTGTCGGCCACACCGAAGCACCTGCGTGCTGGGGGACCGAAGCCGAACCCCTTTCTTCCCTGGGACCCTCGCCTGGAAGTGTGCCGCCTGCGTGAGCAGCACCTGATCCTGCTCAACAAGTACCCGGTACAACGGGCCCATCTCCTGCTGATCACGCAGCAATGGCAACCACAGAGCGGCTGGCTGGGCGAGGCCGACTGGTGGGCTGTGGATGAAGTGGCTCGAGATACCAGCGGCTTGTGGTTCTTCAACAGCGCTCCGGCGGCTGGGGCCAGTCAGCCCCATCGACACCTGCAGTTACTCCCTCGCCATGCGGGGGAAGGTTCGTGTCCACTGGAGAGGCTGTTGCTCGAGCAGTTGGCTGGAGGCGTCAGCCCATGGCCATGGGCCTATGCCCTCAGTGCACGAACGCCAGGGGGCGGTACCGATGAACTGATCGACCTTTACCGAAGCCATGCCGAGCGTCTCGGCCTCGGAGGCCCGAAGCGCGACCCCCAACCCCGCCACCCTTACAACCTCCTGTTCAGCGATCAGTGGTTCATGACCGTGCGGCGGCGCTGTGAGCATCAGGCAGGTTTCAGCATCAATGCGCTTGGCTTTGCCGGCTATCTCCTGGCCACCCAGCGTTCCCAGCTCGACTGGCTCCTGGAACATGGTCCCTGGAAGCTGCTGCAGGATGTGGCCGACGAAGTTCAGTGATTCCACGGTTGGCGAGATGCAAGAACAGGCCGTCTGCTGGGAGAGCACCGACGGCCTGAAACGGCTGCTCGGCGTACCAGCCCCATGTCCAAGACCGGCTATGTCCACCGTTCTTTCCACCTCTCCGCGCCCTCCGGCCCATCGCAGCTCCAGCAAGCCACGGCGTCATCACCCGGTCATCGCGGCACGCAATGACCGGATCGAGCGCTACCGGCTTCTGGTGGTCCCGATCGCCCGCCACTACGAAGCCAGTAGCCCGGAACCGTTGGAAGATCTTCTCCAGGTCGGGATGCTGGGGCTGCTGAGGGCCGCTGAGCTCTACGAGGACGGACGGCAGACACCCTTTGAAGCCTTCGCCAAGCCCCATATTCGTGGGGCGATCTTGCACTATCTGAGAGATCAGGCGAGGCCCATCCGCCTACCCAGGCGCCAGATGGAACTGGAGGATCGGGTGAGGCAAGTGAAACGGCAACTCGGGGCCGACCAGCCTGGCCCCGGGGCAACCGAGCATTGGTGTCAGCGGCTTGGGTTGAGCCCGGTCCAATGGCAGCGGTACCTGGAGGCTCAACAGCTCTGCAGGCCCCTGCCCCTCGACGCCATCCCAGGCCTGGAGGAGACGCTGGTGTCCACGGGAAGCACGGTGCGCGTCAGAAACTGCGAGGTCCTCTCCAGTCTTGAGAAGATCAGGCCCAGGCACCGCCAGGCGATCCAACTGGTCGTACTGGCCGGTCTGAGTCTGCGTCGGGCCGCTGAACGGTTGAAGACCAGTCCCTCCACCGTCCAACGGGATCTCCACAAGGGGCTGGCCGAACTGCGCCAACGGCTGGAACCCTTCAGCCCGCGGGCCGATCGCGTTCCATCTGGCGCTCCAGGGTGCTGATGGCGGCGTCCAGCGCAGCCAGCTGACGTTCGGCGCCATCACGCCAGAACCTCAGCAGGCGAAGCTTGCGCTCCTGGTGCCGGCGCTGCAGCCCGGCATCGTCGGCGCCCCCGCACGGCGAACCGCAGTGGACGAATGGGAAGAGCATGGAAGAATGGACTCTGGTCGCTTGGTTCTAGCGCCCGTTCCGACCCGGCGCCGGACCACTCCCCAAGCTTTCCCCCTCGTCCTGGGGGCCGCCGCTGATTTCGTTGGCTCTGTCTCCATCACCCCAACTGGCCAGATCGCTCTCGGCACCACGGCATGCCCATCACGTGCCCAGGATCCAGGCCGAATCCCACCTTCCCGTTCAGCTTCAGCAACGAGATGGACCGCCGCAGATCTAAACCCGGTGGTCCGGTAGACAGGCTGAGCACCAACGATCCTTGGTTCCCTCAGGCCCTGGTCCGGGCAGCCGGATGCCTGCTGCTGGGGCAGGCGGTGATTGTCCTGATGCCGCAACCGTCCAGGGCGTCCTATGTCGCCTTGATGGCCGGTCAGACAGCTCGGCCTTTGCAGGGGCATTTCAATGCCGTGCCGGTCCTTCACTCCAATCAACCGGAAGAGGTGACGGGGCCAGGCATCCTGATTGCCACGACACCAGGGAGTTCCTACGCCGTCGAAACCGGCCAACCCCTGGCGAATGCCACCTTCACATTCCAAGGCGAGTTCGGAGCCCACATCCACCACAAATACTTTCCCAGCAACCCGGCTCGGCTTGGGAACCACCGCGATCGGGGGTTGCTGACGCTGGCCACCCTGCTGATCAATCCGTCCAACCAGAGCGTCCGCATCCGTTTTCAGCAGGGAGCGGTTCGCAACAGCTTTGAAGCGCCCTACCTCCCCAATCACCTGCTGGGTGTCAAGCCACTCGGACCGCGACCGTGGAACACCGGACCTGGCGATGCCACAGCCGTGCAGATGCTGCGGGGGCGCCTCGATCAACGCTTACCTGAGGAGGTCGTCCTGCCACCTGGCGGCCGTACGGTTTTGTTTCGAACGGAGCTTCCAGCGCGCGGAATCGCCAATGGCCTGCTCAAAGGCCACAGTGATGGTCCCTTTCAGATGGCTGTGGTGGCCGCCGAAGATCCGCAGTCGGACCAGGACCTTCTCGCCGTGTTGGACCGTGGCGTGCTGGCACCGGGGCGGATCTATCTCAACAGGATTGCTGATATCCAGAATCGAACCGTCTTCTCCAGAGTGGGCGGAGTGGCGATCGGTGACGCGTATACAGCAACCCTCAGCCATGATCTCTCCAGTGGTCCCTTGCATGTACCGCTGACCAGCACCAATCGGCACCATTTCGGAACGCGTGAGGTCCAGGTGAATGGCCTGGCCAGCCGCATGCTCGATTCCTCCCTCGACAACGTGGGGACCTATGGCGTTCGGTTCGACGTGGACCTGAACGTGATCGGTTCGGGACCCTATGAATTGGTGCTGAGCCATCCAACGGCCAACGGACGACCTTTCACCGCCTTCAGGGGGTCGATTGGGATCACCACCCGTGAGGGCTACCGGGAGGTTCACGTGGGCCTTCGTTCCGGGGAAAGTCTTTCCCTCGCTTCCTTGAATCTTCAACCTGGCGTCAGCACCCCGATACGGATCAGTTTGGTCTACCCCGCGGATTCGACGCCTGGGCATCTGCTCAGTGTTGTACCCAGCAGCCAGCTGGCGATGCTTCAGGAGCGCGAACGGCAGTTGCAGTTGGCGCGAGCCGCTGCCGAGGCGAGGGCTCAGGCCACGCCCAATGCACCGCCGCCACTGCTCGAACCCGAAGCGGATCTGAAGCTTCAGCCATCGGAAGACCCTGCATTCTCGCCACGGTTACTGCCTCCTGAGATCAACCAGGTACGTCCAGCCCCTGCCACAAAACCCAAGACCCAGACACGTCGTCCAGGGGCAGGCCCAATGGCACCACTTCCGCTTCTGCCGCCGCCCATTTTGACGCCGCCCACGCTGGCCCTTCCCGGTTTGACCCCAGGGCTCGTGTCCCCCCAGCGGATGAACCAATCCCTGATTGAGCGCTATCGCGACGCTGTCGAGGCCCAGCAAGAATTGCTCAAACGGTTGATGGGACGTTGACCTTCGAACCGGATGAGGAGCGAAGGATGATGGCGGAAACCAATTCCGAGAAGGGCGTGGTCGCGCCGAGTCGCAAGCGGATCAGCCTGGAACTGCCCGTGGATCTGCTGGAGAAGCTCGACACCCTCAAGTCGGAATGGGGAGTGCGAAGCCGAGGAGATGCGCTCCAGCGCGTGCTGCAACAGATCTTCGAGGAGGACGAGAACCCCTCGGACCCACTCAGCCCGGAGCCAGATCCAACCGTGCCCTTGGATCCCAGCACGGATCCCCACAGGCCAGGTCAGTTTGCAACGTATCAGGAAGCCAATGCCCTGGTACTGCTGGATCCTCTTGAATCAGAAGACCTCGAGTTTGCACTCGATTTCGGGGATCCCACCGTTTCCCATCCCCCCCGTCGAAGCGGTGGGCCTTCGATTGATCTGCCGGGCTTCGTGCGCAAGAACACCGATCGGTTGCGCAGCAGTCTTCATCCGGAACGTGCGCCGGCGCCGGTTTCCTCCCCCCTGGCGCTGTTCAGCGAAGCGCAGGTTGCCGAAGCGCTGACGGCGACCTCGAGACATTGGCTTGATCTCTATGGCAAGCCTGCCAACGAAGCTGTGTTGGAGGCCTCGATGCAATGGTTGGCGCGTGATGTCTGGCCAGAAACTGATAGCAGCGAAGGGCGTCCGTTTACCTGGTCGTTGGTACAGCAGGTGGTGATTGGGCTTGCTCCGTGCTGGCAATCAGCACCAGCCAGTTTCGAGCGGGTGATGGTGGCCGCAGGGATTCTGGAGGATCCCTTCAGTGGCAGCACATTGGCCCTGCGGATCCCCACCCTGATTCGCCGATTTGTGCAGCGCGTGCGCCAACGACGCCCGACCACATCGTTCAACACCCTGCAGGAAACGATGACCCTGCACGGCGCTCTCAAGCTGCTCAACCTGCCGACGGCGGCCGGGCAGCGATTGACCAAAGATCAGATCCGCGATGCGTTCCGTCAGCAGGCGCTGAACCATCATCCGGATTCCGGTGGATCGGCGGACATGATGCGCCGCCTGAATGAGGCTTACCAACTCCTCAAGGATCAGTACGCCTCACGGGGGTGACACCACCCACCCTTGACACTCATCAGTCGTCTCATCCGTGACTCGGACTACGTCTTGGCTTGCGGCCCAGATTGGATGCTTGCACCGGCGATCCACCGCGTCTCATTCTTCTGGTCCAAGACCCGCAAGAGTCCCGATTGAAGTCTCGTTCCTTACAAGCGAGGAAGGGCGCCTTGAGGCCTAGGCGGGGATTCCGGGGCTGGCTGCGAGCAACCAAAAAAGGCAATTTTCGTTGATTTCGTTTGCGCGGGGCGTCCAAATGCACGCTCGCAAGGGATGCAAAGCACGCTGATGGCCAGTGTGCGAGCGGGTGAAAACTGGACATCGAGAAGCCCCTTGTACTGGCGACGCCGTGCTTTGGAGCATCTGTGTCAAACACAGGTACGCAGCTGATCCCACCACTTCCATGGGCGGGCAGCGGGCCTAGGCCACCCAACAATCTTTTTTCCCCAGCTAAGACACAGCAATAGACCCATCGATCGACGTATTTGAGATCAGCGGGCAAGGCACCAGGAGCCTTGCTCCGAGCTCCTGGCTGATCGCACGGCCCTCCACCCTGCGGCCAAGCATCCCGCCCCGTGGATGGCTTCAAGATGAGCCATCAAGACTCGCGGGAATCCAGCCAGAGACCCGGGATGAGTCTTGCGACGCGTCTTGGTTGGCATGAATGGTTTGGGGAGGAGCTTCTGGCAATAAAAAACCGACCCTTCGGTCGGTTCCAGCGATCGGACTGGCTGGGCTTGATGGCCTCATCCCACGGTTTGCATGCCCTGGATCAGGTAATCGAAATAAGGAGCAGCCAATGCAGCTTCCTCGGTGCTGAGCAAATCCAGAGAAGCGACCTTCAGACAGCGCATCGATTCGACCATGCCGGGCATGGGCACGCCAAGGCTGTTGTACATCTCACGGGCACCAACAAGGCCGATCTGCTGGATCATTTCGGTACTTCCGGCCAGGACGCCATAGGTCACAAGCCGCAGATACCAGCTGAAATCCCGCAGGCATTGAGCCCGTTGCTTCTGACCGTAGGCATTGCCGCCCGGAGCTACGTAGTCCGGTTTGCGCGAGAACAGCTGCCGCGCCGATTCATCGACGATTTTCTTTTCGTTCTCCGTCAGGCTCCGGACCACGGACAGACGACGGTTTCCGCCGCTGAGGAAGTCCACCATGCTGCGCAGCTCTCCGGAGCTGGGGTAGCGCAACTGATCATCGGCCTGGAGCAGCAGATCCCGTACGACGCTCATGACTGCAGCGACAATCCGCCACCCATTATCCAGGCGATCCGCGCCCATGGCGAGGCGGGAGGCAAGGTGTAACGCCCCTTCGCAGACCGGGGCCGGCGGTCTCGATAGGGTCGTGGTTGATCAGCGGCTCCTGCGTGACACCAGCCTCGGCCAGCGGCGACGGTCCACCAGCTGGCGAGCCCGTCCTGCTGCAGATCAGCGATCTCAACATTCAGGGAGAGGGGGTGGGACGCCTGGATGGCGAAGTTGTCTTTGTGCCGCAGGCCCTCCCCGGTGAACAGGTCCTGGTCCGGCTTGGAGCACGCCGGCGCGGCCCGCGCCACGGTGTACTGCTGGAGCGCCGCACGAGCAGTCCTGCCCGGATCAGGCCGCCCTGCATCCTGGCCGACCACTGCGGTGGTTGCTCCACACAGCACCTCTGCGATCCCGCTGAACGGCAGTGGAAACGGGAACGGGTGGAGCAGGCACTGCGCCGCATCGGGGGACTGGAGACCACCGTGCTGCCGGTCATGGCGGCACCAGACCCCCTGCACTACCGCAACCGCGCCACGATCCCGCTGAGCCGCGATGCCGCAGGCCGTCTTCGCGCAGGTTTTTACCGACGAGGCAGCCATCGCATCGTCAACATGAACCACTGCCCGGTGCTCGATCCGCGCCTGGATGCCTTGATCGGCCCGTTGAAGCAGGATCTGGAGCAAAGCGGCTGGCCCGTGGATCCTGACCTGGAGGCTGGCGGGGGGCTGCGTCATCTCGCCCTGCGCCTTGGGGTCCACACCGACGAGGTGTTGATCACCCTGATCAGCAGCCACGACCAGCTGGACCACCTCGAGGATTACGCCAATCGCTGGTGCCAGCAGTGGCCCCAGGTGGTTGGTGTGACCCTGAATCTCCAGCCTGCGCCCGGCAATCGGCTGTTCGGGGACCACAACCGCCTGCTGGCGGGTCGTGACTGGGTGCAGGAGTCCTTCGCCGGGGTGAACCTTCAGATTGGTGCCGATACGTTCTTTCAGGTCCACACGCTGCAGGCGGAGCGGGTCGTCCCGCTGATGCTCCAGGCTCTACGGCGAGCAGAGGCGCAACGCCTGGTCGATGCGTATTGCGGCATCGGGACCTTCAGTCTTCCCTTGGCAGCCACCGGCATCGATGTGCTCGGGATTGAGCAACACCCTGGATCGATCCAGCGCGCCGTCGCCAACGCCCATCGCAACCGGCTTGCGAACCGATGCCGCTTTGCTGTTGGCGACGTGGCGCAAGTGCTGCCCGAGGCTCTCCACGGGCGCGATGCCCTGTTGCTGGATCCACCGCGCAAGGGCATCAACCCCGCATTGCTCGAGGTGCTCCGCAAGCAGGGACCAGCACTGATCCTTTACCTGAGCTGCGATCCCGCCACCCTGGCCCGCGACCTCGCTGGGCTGGTAGCGATCGGGCCGCCTGACGGAGCACGAAGCGATGCCAGCGGCGCGCTGCACCCACCAGGCCCCTATGCGATCGAGTCCGTGCAGCCGATTGATTTCTTCCCGCAGACCAGCCACGTCGAAACGTTGGTCGTGCTGAAACGCCACTGATCGTGCAGCGGATCAGCAGCGCAACACGGCCTTCAAGCGGCTTGCCAGTGCATCGGTAATGGCCCGGTGTGCCTGCTCCACCTGCCCATCGGTGAGGGTCCGCTGCGGATCGCGAAAGCGCAGGCGAAAGGCCTGACTGCACCGACCTTCGCCGACCTGCGCCCCGGTGTAGCGATCGATCAGTTCGGCATGTTCAAGCAACGGCTTCCCAGCTTTTCGAATAGCGGCCAGAACCTCCGAGGAGGACACAGCCTGGTCCACGATCACAGCCAGATCGCGCTCCGCCGCAGGAACCGTGGCAAAAGGACGAAAGCTCGGCTGCCGCCGCTGTGGGCGCGTGGCAGCGGTGAGCAAGGGAGCCAGAGGCAGTTCGAACAGATACAGAGGTTCGGGCAGATCGAGTTGTTCGGCACGATCGGGGTGCAGCCGGCCGAACCAGCCGATGCTCCGTCCCTCGAGCACCAGTTCGGCAGCCTGCCCTGGATGGAGCAGGGACTCATCAACAGAGTTCCTGCTCGTCAGGGGACGGTCCTCTGGAATGAGAGCCATTTCGGCGAGGGCCCGCTGAAGGACACCGCGGGCCTGGTGGTAATCCGGTGCGGCGGGACGTCCGGCATGACGCCAGGCCTCTGCCTCACGCGTGCCTGCGATCACGCCAGCCAACACCTGCAGCTCCTGAGGCGCGTCCAGCTCAGGGGACCTGGCAAAAACGGTGCCGATCTCAAAAGCCCAGAATCCCGGCTGTGAAGCCTGAAGATTGCGCCGACAGGCCGCCAGGAGCTCCTCCAGTAGGGAATGGCGGAGAAAGCCGTAATCGGCCAGTAACGGATTGGCCAGTGGTTGGCGCTCAGGTCCGGCCGCCACCAACGAGTAACTGCAGAGCTCCTGGAGCCCTGAGCTGCAGAGCGAACGACGCAGCTGTCGTTCGGCCAGCTGCGCGGGATCCAGGCCGCCCGGCTCGATCGGATCGGGAAGATGGGCCGCAAAGTGGTCGTAGCCAACCAAGCGGGCCACCTCCTCGATCAGATCCACCTCCCGTTGCAGATCGCCGGCGCGTGCAGGAGGCGGCGTCACCAGCCATCCCTCAGCATCGACCTCCAGCTGACACCCGAGTGCCGTCAACGTCTGCTCAACCCTGGCATCGGGAAGATCGGCGTACTCCTCGCCGCTCTGCACCGGTCCCAGCAGATTGTGCAGCGCATCGCGGCGAAGCCGCAACGGTTGGGCCGGTGCCAGGGAAGCCGCATGAAGCCACCGGCCGATCACCTGGGCGCCGCAGAGCTGCTGCAGGAGGGCCAGCGCTCGGTCGGCGGCCTGCAGGGTCACCTCACGGGGCAATCCTTTTTCAAAGCGGCTGCTGGCCTCGGTGCGCAGGCCCACACTGCGAGCGGAGCGGCGCACCGCCTGGGGAGCGAACATCGCCGCTTCGAGCCAGACGGCCGTTGTCTGGGCGTCCACGGCTTCATCCAGGCCACCCATCACCCCTGCCAGGGCAACTGGTCGGTCGGCGTAGGTCACGACCAGAGATTCCGGGCTGAGCGTTCGCGCTTCGCTATCGAGAGTGACCAGGCGCTCGCCTGCATGAGCCTGGCGCAACCCGAGCTTTGCCGGATCGATTCCACCGCCGCTGAGGCGGGCCAGCTTGTCCCGATCGAACGCATGCAGGGGTTGCCCCGTCTCCAGCATCACCAGATTGGTGATGTCCACCACGCTGTTGATCGAACGAAGACCGGATCGTTCCAGGCGCTTCCGGAGCCATTCCGGGGACGTCCCGACGCGGACCTTCTCAAGCGCGGTGATGCTGAACAGCCCACCGGCTTCGATGGCGCTCTGGGAGGCCCGATCGACAGGCAGCGGCTCCGCTTTGGGGCCTGGAGGAACCTCAGGCAAGGCGGTTTGACCAGACGTGAGTGCGGCCACCTCCCTAGCGATCCCCTGCATCGAGAGCCCGTCTGGCCGGTTGGCGGTGATCGCTAGCTCCAGAACCACGTCGTCGAGGCCGAAACAAGGTCCCACCGCTGATCCCACGGCTGGAATGCTCTCGAGCAGGTCTTCGAGGATCGCGATGCCCTCGCTGGCCTCCGCAAGACCCAGCTCTGCCAAGGAGCAGATCATGCCGCTGCTGGCGACCCCACGCAGTTGAGCCGGCTTGATGGTCAGACCTGCTGCCGCCAGCGTCGTGCCCACCAGAGCGACGGGCACGTGGATACCAGCACGCACGTTGGCCGCTCCGCAGACGATCTGCAGGGGATCACCCTGGCCCACGTTGACGCGGCAGACCCGAAGCTTCTGGGCATCGGGATGCGGCAGGCAGCTCTCCACCAGGCCCACCACAACCCCAGCGGCTTGGGCGGCCAGATCCTCCAGGGCTTCGACCTCAAAACCGGCTATGGAGAGGCGTTCGGCCAGCTCCTCGGGGGTGGCGCTGAAGCTCACAAGCTCCCTGAGCCATTGGAGCGAAACCCGCATGCGCCAAACCCTTCAGCAGCCGGGAACTTTAGGCAGCGGCAGCGAGGGTTTCCGTGAGGGGGTATGGTGGCCGATTGTCACCTCGCTTCGCATCAGCGGCGCAACGTCCTTATGGCCAAGAACAAGGGCGTCCGGATCGTGATCACTCTCGAGTGCACCGAATGCCGGTCCAACCCCGCCAAGCGGTCCCCCGGTGTGTCCCGCTACACCACCGAGAAGAACCGCCGCAACACCACGGAACGGCTGGAACTCAAGAAGTTCTGCCCTCACTGCAACTCCTCGACCGTTCACAAGGAAATCAAGTGAGCGCTTGACTCGCTCTCCGTTTTCTGTTTTGCCGTTCCCCCACCATGTCGAGCTCGTTTTTCAAAAAGCGTCTTTCCCCGATCAAGCCCGGCGATCCCATTGATTACAAGGATGTGGATCTGCTCAAAAAATTCATCACCGAGCGCGGCAAAATATTGCCCCGCCGTCTGACGGGCCTCACGGCCAAGCAACAGCGCGATCTCACCACAGCGGTCAAAAGGGCCCGGATCGTGGCATTGCTGCCATTCGTGAATCCCGAGGGCTGACCTCCTGGCGGCCATCACTCTCCACAGCGGCGACCTTGTCGGCGTGCTGGAGGGTCATCGACCTCAAGTAGCAGTCGTCGACTCCATCCAGGGCAGCAAGGCGCGTCTTCGGGTTGGCTTCGAGGGCAAGCTTCAGGTGCTCCCGATCCGGCAGGTCGACCGTTTGGCCGGCCTGCCGCCCTCGGAACCTGCTCCGACGCGCGTGGATGGGGCCCCTTGGCGCCTGAGCCGCTCTTCACTTCTCGAAGCCAGTCCCAGTCGTCGCGCCTGGGGCGCAGCCTGGCTCCTGCTCCTGGAAACGGGTGAGACGCCTGGGATCAACGACTTTTCGGAGCTTGTCTGTGGTGGAGTCGCCCCTGTTCAGCTCGCTGCCTGCTGGCTCGAGCTGGTGGGAGGACAGCACTGGTTCCGCTGGCGTCAGCGACAGGTTCAGCCCCGCCACTTGAGTGAACTCCGTTCTCTGCGTCGGGATCGTCATCGTCGGGAGCTGCTGGCGCAGCGTCAGCAGGCCTGGCTGGATCTGCTCCGACGTCGTCAGTCCATAGACGTCCAGACGCTCTCTCCCGAACACCAGGGCTATCTGCTCCAACTGAAAGCGTTTGCAGCCGGTTCCATCGAGCTGGATCAACTGGATGAATCCCTGCGGCACAGCCTCTCGCAGCTTCAGGGAGGGCGTGATCGCGGCAGCCTGCGTCACCTGCTGGTGGATCTGGGCCAATGGGATGCGCACCACCTGGTGTCGATGATCGACACCCCCTGGAGTCGTGACTTCACTTGCGAGCTGCAGGACGAAGCCGAGCGCCTGATGGTCATCAACGGCACCGTACTGCCTGGGGATGCGGAGCGTCTCGACCTCACCCACCAGCGTTGCGTCACCATCGATGACCTCGACACGCTTGATCTCGACGATGGTCTGGCACTCGAGCTTCGACCGGACGGAGGGCAGCGTCTCTGGATCCACGTAGCCGATCCAGGCCGACTGATAGAGCCCGAGTCACCTCTCGACCTGGAGGCCCGCCGCCGCGGCAGCAGCCTCTACCTGGCGGCTGCCACCGTGCCGATGTTTCCTCAACCCCTGGCCATCGGACCGCTGAGCCTGCGAAGCGGTGAGCGGTGCGCCGCCTGGAGCACCTGGGTGGAGCTCGATGCCCGTGGCGAGATTGCCGCCTACGGCTTGCAACGCAGCTGGGTCCAACCCCGTTATCGACTCAGCTACGACGACGCCGATGAATTGCTCGACCTCGCCCCGCCGGAGGAGGCCGATCTGGCACAGATGGACCAGTTGCTTCAGCGACGTCGGGCGTGGCGCGTGAGCCAGGGAGCCCTGCTGCTCGATTTGCCGGAAGGCAGGGTTCGGTGCCGTGAGGGCGAACCGGTGCTGGAGATCACAGAGCCAAGCCCCGCGCGCCAGATGGTGGCTGAAGCCATGATCCTGGCCGGCGCCGTGGCAGCCCGTTATGGCCGTGAGCATCAGCTGGCTCTTCCCTACCGGAGTCAGTTGCCAGCCGACCTTCCCCCAGCTGCGGAACTGGCGGCACTACCTGACGGCGCTGTCCGCTTTGCAGCGATCAAACGATGCCTCAGTCGCGGTCTCCTGGGAACACAGCCGGCTCCTCACTACAGCCTGGGACTGCCCGCGTACGTCCAGGCCACCTCACCAATCCGTCGCTACGGCGATCTGCTGGTCCAGCGCCAGCTGCAGGCTCAGTGCAGCGGACAGACGCCGCTCTCAGCGGCACAGCTGCAGGAGCGGATTGAGGCCTTCGAATCGGCGACCCGCCAGGGTCTCGGGATTGCGCGCGAAGACCAGCGCCATTGGCAGCAGGTGTGGTTCGAAGCGCACCGCAAGGAGCAGTGGCGCGGGCAATTCCTGCGCTGGCTGCGGCACCAGGATCGTCTGGGTTTGGTCCGCATCGACGCGTTGGCCATGGATCTTGTCGCTGAAGCCCCGCCGCAGGCGAACCCGGGCATGAACCTCCTGTTGCGCGTGCTGCAGGTGGATCCGCTGCGCGACCAACTGAAGCTGATCGCCTCCCCTGGCTGATTGTCCTCTTGGCTGACCAGCGAGGTGCTCGCACCTGGCGCCATGGCGATGGGATCAGGACACCAGCCGCGAAACCCGCAGCCAGGGTCCCCACGGATTGGCCGTCCCAACCAACCGCACCGTCTGAGCATGCACTTGATGCTGGAGCCAGGTGTGTAGGGCTGGTTCGAGGGTGATCAACGGCCAGAGACGGCGTTCCGCCGTTTCAGCTGGCGCCAGCTCCAGGGTGTACCCGCCCTCGCCATCGGGTTGCAGCTGGCCCTGCCAAAGGCGTTCCCCAGGTTCCTCAGGAGCCCCTGTGGGATCGAGGTCGGCGGAGCTGTGGCGGAGATGGCCGGCGATCGTGATCTGCGTTGGATCCTTGAGGGCAGCACGTTGACGTATGGCCCACTCAGGGTGGTGCCACGGCGTGTCCCAGAGCGGAATGGGCCCCGCCGGAGCGATGGGATCGCTGATCAGGGTTTCCTGGAGCTGCCGCACCGGCAGTTCCGCCGGGAGAAGCCCCTCCCGGATCGCCAGGGCGGCAGCGGCGCCGGCGGCCTGCCCGATGTTCAGAATCAGTGGTTGAAGCCGCGTAGCGCCATTGGCCATATGGCTGGTGCTGAAGGCCTTGTCAGCCGCCAGCAGGTTCTCGCTGGTGCTGCTGATCAGCGCGGCATAGGGAATGCAGAACGGCGTACCACTCCACCGCCCACCCCAGCGGCAGCTCTTGGGGGCCAAGGGCCAATCAGGGCCAGGGTAGTGATGATCATTGGCGTAATTGCCCACGGCAATCGACTGGATGGCCCCACGGTCATCGAGGGGCAGCGGCGCCAACGCGGCCCCGCTCGCCTGAGGCAAGAGGTTCTGCTCGATCACCACGTGCAGGCCGCGCAGACGCCGTCCCTCACGCCAGTAGGGCATGGCGGCCATGCAGGCGTGTGGGGAGCCAGCGCCTGCTGGAAAAGCGTTGCCAAGCCCCAACCAGCCATGGCTGGCTTCCTCGAGAGCCTGAGCAAAAGCAAGGCTGTGGGTCTGCATCGCGGCGGCCAGGGCTGCTTGGGCGCTGCTGTCGGCACTGAAGGCGCGCTCAAGGCCGTCATGCCAGTCATTGCCATGCAAGGGCCAGTTCAGCATCACCAGGCCCCCTGGCAGCCGTCCGTAGGTGATGGTGCGTTCCAGGCCAAAGGTGTCGCTGGCGCCGGCAAAGGGGTCGCGAAGGCTTGGTGAGTCGGGGATCTCAACGCCGGGTTGAGCGGCCTGGGTTCTGAGTTGCCCCATCACCACCCAGGTTGGAGATTGAACCGGCTGGCGTCTGAAGAAGGGGTCGTTGCCAAGCCGCTCGAGAGACGGGGCGCTGGGCTCGTTCCATTCCTCCTGGGCCTCCCAGCCCAGCCGGAAGGGCTCCTCAGCCAGCGGCAGCAGGTCGCCGCGATCGCTGCCATCGATCAACACCTGTAGCGACACCCGGCAGAGCTGATGCTGCTGTTCCACAACAACAGCTTCGATGCGGGGCCCCTGGCGTTCCACCGCCCGCATCGCGCAGTTGGGCCACCAACGCAACAGCGGCAACTGGCCGACCCACCGTTGCAGAATCGCCTCAGCGGTCGCCGGCCGATAGCCAAAGCAACTCACCCAGTTGTGATCGAGACCCTCGGGCTCCTGGTGCTGAAGCTCACGCAGAAACGCGCCCCAGAGGCCTGTTTGCCAAGGCGTGAGCTCATTGCCATCCGGGCAGCAGACACCGGCTGCGCTGACCATGCCACCGAGCCAGGATCCGGGCGTCAGCAGCAAGGTTGGCGCACCACTGCGAGCCGCCTGAATGGCCGCCGCGGCGCCTCCGGTACCGCCCCCCCAGACGACCACGTCGGCCTGATCGCTCCGCTGCTCCATCGCCACCATCGTCCGCATCCTGGCCTTCTCAAGCTGGCAGGTCTGTGAACCGCGGGACCATGCTGCGTAGGATCCCGCCGATGACCTTCACCCTCACCACACCCCTCTATTACGTCAACGACCGGCCGCATCTTGGCAGCGCGTACACGACGCTGGCGTGCGATGCCCTGGCTCGGTTCCAACGGTTGAAGGGAAATCCGGTGCTCTTCATCACCGGCTGCGATGAGCATGGTCAAAAAATCCAACGGACCGCTGAGGCTGCCGGTCTGACGCCCCAGGATCACTGCGATCGGGTCAGCCGCCAATACCAACAGCTCTGGGAGCGGTGGCAGATCAGCCATGACCGGCTGATTCGAACCACCGACCCACGCCATCGCCCCATCGTTGAGCAGTTTTTTGAACGCGTGCATGCCCAGGGCGACATCCTCGAGGGACGTCAACAGGGTTGGTACTGCGTGGCTTGTGAAGAGTTCAAGGATGACCCCCACGAGGCTCAGGATCCCGAATGCGCGATCCACCAGCGGCCACTGGAGTGGCGGGATGAGCTGAATCTTTTTTTTCGGTTGTCGCGCTACCAGGAGCAGATCGAGGCATTGATCAGCACGCCGGGCTTCATCGAGCCCGCCAGTCGCAGGCGCGAGGTGGAGAACTTCGTTCAGCAGGGGCTTCGCGACTTTTCGATTTCAAGGCTGCATCTTCCCTGGGGGATTCCGGTGCCCGGCCATGGTGGTCACACCTTTTACGTCTGGTTTGATGCGCTCCTGGGCTACATCACCGCGTTGCTCGAACCCGGCGACCCACCCGATCTCGACATCGCCCTGAACCGCGGCTGGCCGGCATCCGTGCATGTGATTGGCAAGGATATCCTGCGTTTTCACGCGGTGTATTGGCCGGCCATGCTGCTCTCTGCCGGCTTGCCGCTGCCGCAGAAGGTCTTCGGCCACGGGTTCCTCACCCGCGAAGGCCAGAAAATGGGCAAATCGCTGGGCAATGTCCTGGATCCCTCCGTGCTGCTGGAGCGTTGTGGTCGAGACGCGGTGCGCTGGTATCTCTTGCGTGACATCCCTTTCGGGGACGACGGTGATTTTCAGCAGCAACGGTTCAGCGATCTTGTCAATAACGACCTCGCCAATACGATCGGCAATCTGCTCAATCGCACCAGTTCGATGGCGCGGCGCTGGTTTGACAACGCCGTGCCGCCGCCTGGCCCGGCCCGATCCACACACCATCCTTTGGCCGTGATTGCCGCCCAGGCCAGCGCCACCACCCTTGCCAGCCTTGAGAGGCTCGATTTCCGCTCCGCTGCGGAGGCAACCCTGCAGCTGGCGATTGCGGCCAATGGCTTCCTCAATGAACAGGCTCCCTGGAGCCGGATGAAGCAGGAGGGCAGCAGCGAGCAGGTGGCGGCCGATCTGTATGCCGTGCTCGAAGCCGCTCGCATCGTAGCCCTGTTGCTGGCCCCGCTGTTGCCGGATCTTTCCGATCGCATGCTCCAGCAGCTGGACCAACCGCCTCCTCCCTCGGGGGTGGGGGCCGGGCAAGGCAGCGTCTGGGAACGGCAGCTCGACTGGGGAGGACTCAATCCTGGTGCGCCCCTACCAGAACCCTCGCCGGTGATGGCTCGCCTGGAACTGAGTGAACCCTTATGAGGCCGCCCTCCGGACGGCGCCGAACGCTCCTGTTCTCCGGAGCTGGACTGGTGCTCCTGCTCAACGGCTGCGTGAATCGCCTGACGAGCGAGCAGGCAGCGCCACCGTTCGTGTTTCGCTCGCTGGATCTCAACTACCGCCACGCCGATGGATCGCTGGCCTGGGAGTTGAAGGCACCGGAGGCGCGCTACGACATCGAACGACGGCTGGTTCAGGCCGTGCGGATGCACGG
>JAYKHC010000011.1:0-6475 GCA_035285465.1 Cyanobacteriota bacterium | reverse complement strand
CTCAGCCCGCGAACGGGTTGGCGAACAGGAGCACCAGGGCGACCACCAGGCCGTAGATGGTGAGGGCCTCCATGAAGGCCAGCGAGAGCAGCAGGGTGCCGCGGATCTTGCCTTCGGCTTCGGGCTGGCGGGCGATGCCCTCAACAGCGCCGCCGGCAGCGGTGCCCTGGCCGATGCCAGGACCGATGGCGCCGAGACCGACGGCCAGACCGGCAGCGACGACGGAGGCGGCGGAGGTGATGGAATCCATGGTGGAGAGAAAGATGTTTGGGCGCTGGGAGAGCGCGGACGGGGACCGGGACGTTATCCCTGCGCCTGGGACATCTCGTGGTGACAGAGATGGGCCCGGATCATGCCGGACCTGCGCGCTGGGAAGTTTGCCAGACCGTGGGACCGGTGTGGCTGTTTCTGTTCAGGAGGATCTCAGTGATGTTCCTCGTGTACAGCTTCGCCGATGTAGTAAGCGGCAAGGGTTGCGAAGATCAGGGCCTGGATTGCACTCGTGAAGAGCCCGAGGAACATCGCGGGAAGCGGTACAAGAAGTGGCACAAGGAAAGCGAGTACAGCAACGACGAGCTCATCGGCCAGGATGTTGCCGAACAGACGGAAGGAGAGGGAGAGCGGCTTTGTGAAATCCTCAACAATCTTGAAAGGGAGCATGATGGGAGTGGGCTCCACGTAATATTCGAAATACCGGAGGCCCTTACGGCTCAGGCCTGCATAGAAGTAGGCCAGAGAGACCAACAGAGCCAGTGCAACTGTGGTGTTGATGTCGGCCGTGGGGGCTCCCAGTTCTCCGTTGGGGAGTTCGATCAGCTTCCAGGGAATCAATGCTCCCCCCCAGTTGCTCACGAAGATGAACAGAAAGAGGGTTCCGATAAACGGCATCCAGTCTCTGTAGGCTTTTTCGCCGATCTGTTCGCGAGCGAGATCCCGGATGTAAACCCAGAGAAATTCAAGAAGGTTCTGAACGCCCCCAGGGTCCCGATTCAGCTTGCGGGTGCCGACGATCACCAGAGCAAGCAGGGCTCCGATGACCACCCAGGAGCTCAGGAAGACCTGGCCGTGAAGCTGGAGATTGCCGAGGTGCCAATAGAACTGCTTACCCACCTCCAGTTCGGCGAAAGGTAAGTGCAGGGGCAAGGGAACCATGAGAAAGCGTTGGTTCAGGGGGCGAGAAAGGACTGCAGAAGCAGGGCCGGTTTGTAGAGAACGAAACCGATGAATGCTGGCAACAGATGGATCGCGGGAATCCTGGAGGACACGATCACAAGAAGGCAGGGCACCAGCAGCTGGAGCCGTCCGATGGATCGAGAGTCTGGCCCTAGACGGGAGACGCTGCGAGCCAGTAGTCGGAGGTAGAGAAGACCGCAACAGGCTCCTAGCAGGAGACTGGGTGCGACCTCTGCCCCGCCGATCGCCCAGCCGATCAGCACGGCGATCAGTGAAACCACAACGGTGGCGATCTGGAGCCGACGCTGGAGACGGACGTAGTCAGCCAGTGGGTCGCAGGGATCGGCGACGGTTGTGGCGGACGGGTCCGGATCGGCGTCGCAGCAGAGGGTCACCGCAGCGGCGAGCTCGTCGGTCTGGGCAGAATCTGCCTGTGCATGGGCAACCTGTGCTGAAACAAGGTTTGCCTGCACGAACGAAGGGCCAAAAACGGCGGGAATCTATCACGCTGCCTTCAGAGGCCCATGCCGAATTCAGAGCTGGAGAGGCAGCAGGACCTGCTCAGCCATCAGTCGTCGGGCCCTTCGGGCCCGCTCCTGTGGCGCCAGTCCGACGCTGAGGGCCTCGAGAGCTGTCTCCGGGTTCGCCTCGACGGCTTCGATGAGGCGAAGGTCGTTCTCCTCAAGCGACAGTGGCATCAGATCGGGCCCCAGCAGAGCGGTCGAGGGCCATCCCCACAGACATCGGTTGCGTTCAAAAGCGGTGGTCAGCAAGGCTTCGTCGTCGCTCCAGTCAGGTGGCGTCAACGCATCTGCGGTGAGAAAGAACTCGAAGTGGCTGATGTCCGGATCGAGTGCTTCAACCAGCAGCCACTGCTCGCGAACGGGCAGCGCCCGGGCGCGCTCCAGCAGCTCACCATGCAGGAGTCGGGCGGGATCCCAGACGGCCTGATTGGAGAATCCGGCCCAGTGAAGTCCGGCGCTGTCAATGAGACTCATCAGCGACTGCAAGGTGTAGCTGGTCTCCTGGGGGTGCAGATACATATCAGCGAAGTTGACATCAGCTGTGGTGTCCAGGGCCCAACGCTGCTCGTGATGACGGCGGAGCCGGTTGTTCTGCGGCAGTTCCCGCAGCAACTGCCGCCCCAGACTGACGCCGTCGGAACCCGGGTCTGCGCCCAACAGCGCCAGGGCCTGCTGGGTGCGGTGGATCTCCCATCGCCCCGCTTCGGCATAGAGGAAGAGGTGCATCACACCATCGGGAGCCAGGCATCCCGCCAGGGAGCGGAGACCGGCTTCCGGCGTCTGAAGATGGTGCAGAACACCGACTGAATTGATGTAGTCAAAGGGGCCTTCCCCCTGAAGATCCAGCAGGCTGCGTTGTTCGAACCGCAGCGTCTGGATCTGTTCCCGGGCTCTGGATCGCCGCGTCCGCTCGCGAGCCACGGAAAGGGCTCCTGCGCTGATATCAATCGCCAGCAACGAACATCCTGGGTTGAGATGGCAGAGGTAATCGCTGCTCACTCCGGTGCCGCAACCGGCATCGAGGATCCGCCAGTGCCGGTTGCCTGCAGCCCCGGTGGGGGCGATGACTCCCCTGGCGAAGGCACGGGCGCTGTCGACGCACCAGCGCCAGTTGTATCCCGGGGGTGGGCCGTCCTGGAGCGGATCCCCTGGATAGGGGAATCGGTCATAGAACTTGCTCACGGTCGGGGTGGCGGCGTCCAGGGGCTGGGAGGGGTCGCGCATGGTCTGGATTCGATTCGGCGAGCTTTTCATGAGCAGCCCGACTCTTCGGCCTGGGCTGCAAACATTTGTTCATGGCTCCCGGAACGATCCAGGCGCGAGCCGTAACGTGCCCTGGCCCGGCATGCTCTCCTTCGATGACCGTGACCGCCAGCAGCGGCAGTACGAGGGTTGCGCCTCAGCGTTACGACACCCTGCCGCTCTCCAGCGTTCGCCAGGCGGAGCAACAGGACCGCTTCCCCGACGGTGGAGAGCTCAACACCCTGATCACGTTCTTTCAGAGCGGTCAGCTTCGCGTTGAGGCCGCACGGCGGATTTCAGCGAATGCCGATTTCATCGTGGCCAAGGCGGCCAACCGGATCTTTTCCGGGGGAACCCCTCTCTCCTATCTCGATGCACCTCTGAGCGCGCCGGTTGGCGATCAGGGCCCAACACTCGCGGCCGATCAGGCCGCCTTCCAGCAGTCGGTGCGCACCTTTGCCGGCGGAACGGCCAGCCGCGGAAACCTGTTCAGCCGGCTTCTCGAGGGTGCAGGCGGCGATGCTGATGTGCGGGTTGTTCTTCCCTCCGGGTTCACCACGATCGCCGTGGGGCGATACGGCACCGATCGGATGAGGAAGTCGCTTCGCGACATGGCCTGGTTCCTTCGCTATGTGGGCTATGCCGTGGTGGCCGGAGATCCCAGCATCCTCACAGTCAACACCCGGGGGCTGCGTGATGTTCTTGAGCAGGCCTGTTCCCTGGCGGCCACCAATGTGGCTCTTCAGGAGATGCGAGCGGCGGCGGCCGGTCTGCTCAAGGATCTGCCCGAGGCGCGCAGACTGCTGATCGAGTCCTTCAACGTGCTGATCGCGGAGCTCGAGGTTCCCACACCTTCCGCCCGGCAGCGTCTTGGCAGCCCTGTGAACCAGGGGCTGCAGCTGCCTGCCACTTATGCCCTGGCAGCCCAGGGCAAGGCTCAGCGCTACAGCATGAAACCCGGCCTTTCCGGCGGCCAGAAGGCTGAGGTGATCCGTGCGGCCTATCGACAGGTGTTCGAACGGGACATCGTCAAGGGATACAGCCTTGTTGTCTGCCCTGTGGAGGCCACCCAGCTGCGTCAGGGACAGATCTCGATGAGGGAATTCATCCGGGCTCTGGGGCGCAGCAAGGAGTATCGCCGCCAGTTCTACGGGCGCTTCTCCAACAGCCGCGTCGTTGAACTGGCGTTCCGACATTTTCTGGGTCGAGGCATCAGTTCCCGGGAGGAGTTCACCACCTACTTCGACATCGTGAGCGCTCAGGGCCTCAACGGTCTGGTGGACTCACTGATCAATTCGATGGAATACGCACGGTTGTTCGGGGAGGAGACGGTTCCCTTTCTGCGTGACCTTGGCGAGGAGGCTCAGGAAAGTGCCGGATGGGGCAGCAACCGCAAGTTGTTCCGCTTCAGCGCCCCCTTCGAGGGGGCGCCCCAGTACGTCACCCTCTATTCCGCTTATCGGCAGCCCTTCGCCGACCAGCATCCCTACGGAGGCGGCAACGATCCTCTGGCTCTCACCTACGGCGCGATCTTCCCCTCAGGAACAGCCCATGTGGCCACCAGGCCGGCACCGGTCCCCTATGACAGCCGTCGCATCCTTCTGGGCAATGGCATCGCCCAGCCGGGTCAGATGAACACCCGGCAGTTCCGCACGGCCACCCCGAGACGGGTGGGCCCGAAGCTGATCCGTCTTCAGCAGATCGCCACCGGCGGCAACTCCGTGCCGCGCCGGGGTGGTCAGCCGAGCGTCCGGAACACGGAGGCCAGCACTCAGGCCGTCATCAATGCGGTGTACGTCCAGATCCTGGGTAACGCCGGGTATGCCGGCGAGCGCAACAAGGTTGAGGAGATCAAGCTTGAGAACGGAGACATCACCCTGCGCGAGTTTGTTCGCCAGGTGGCCCGATCCAATGCGTTCAGGCGGCGGTATTGGAGTGGTCTCTACATCACCAAGGCCATTGAGGTGATCCATCGCCGGATCATCGGGCGTCCGACCTTCGGCCGCTGGGAGATCGACGCCTACTTCGATACGGCGGCCCGCTGCGGCTTCTATGGCGTTGTGGATGCCATGGTCAACAGCCGGGAATACCTCGATAGTTTCGGCGAAGATACAGTTCCTTACGAGCGCTTCATCACCCCGGCGGATCGCCTGGCACGGAAGGTTCCCGGTCTGAATCGCCCTGTAGACATCGGTGCCATAGCCGATGTCACGCCCCGGAAGCGTCCGGAGGTTGCACCGGCTCAGGAGGTGATCACTCCCGGGAGCCTGGTCCCCCGCAACATGCCCATGCGTCGGCCGGTGATCGTGGGCAGCTGGTCCGCGAAGGTCGCCGGGGGGAGTGGCCTGGCTTCCCCCAGGTCGTCGGTCCCGCAGGGTCCCGGCAGCATCAGGCAGGCGCCAGACCCCAGCCGCCGCTTCAGCCGCACCCCTGGAAGTGCGGGCGCCTGGACCGCCGGAAGTGTGTCATCAGGATTCAGAACCAGTTCAGCTCCGACTCCGCTGCCTGCCGGGAGCTGGACGGCCTCTGTGAGTAACGGGCTGGGAGCCGCCCAGGCCAGACTTCCCGGCGCGGCGATGGAGCAAGCGCTGGTTACGGGCCAGCCTCAGGGCTATGCGCGCCGCCAGAGCCTCGGTCGTCCCATCAGGCTGGGACGCACGGCCAGCGAAACTCAGATTCAGGAGGCGATTGAAGCCTGCTACAGACAGTTGCTCAACAGGGTCCCCCTGACGGCAGAGCGCCTTGGCGATGCAGAATCCCAGTTCCGCAACGGCCAGCTCACGGTGGCTGAGTTTGTGGGTCAGCTGGCAGGGAGTGAACAGTTCCAGCAGCGTCTCAACCGCATGGCACCGCTGCGGGCGGCATCAGCGGCTTATCTGGCACTTCTGGGGCGTGCCGCTCAGCCTGCTGAAGTGAGTCGCTTCCTCTCCACGAGGGGAAGTGCAGGTCAGAACTCCGCGATTGAGGCGATGCTCAACAGTCAGGAGTATGCCTCGGCTTTCGGCCAGGACACCGTTCCCTATCTGCGAGGAATGTCGAGTTCGGCTGGAATCCCGTTGCGAACGCTCAATCGGACGGCGGCACTTTATGCCGGGAATGCAGGACTAAACCCGCCGACCAGACCGGCAATCTGAACGACTTGTTCGCGAAGTAGTTCTGTGGTGATTTGATTCCGGCGTTCCAGTGGCAACACTGGAACGCTATTTTTCGTGTGTTTTTATACTTTGCCTGTGTGTTCTGGTCGGGGTCGCTCTCTCGTGTGCGTCCTGATTGGCTTTGGAGCGTTGAGGAGCCGATCTGCACGACCGCTGTCGGGAACTCCGTGCAGAACCCTTGCGCCCCAGTGGATCTGCCGAAAGAGCTGCCGTGAAGAACTGTTACCGGCTCCGTGATGCGTGATCGACTCTGTCGCAGAATGACTCGGCGATCGACACGCGTCGATCCTCCCTTACCCACCGGATACCGGTCTCCGTCAAGGCGACCGCTTGTTTCGAGGCAGAACTGCATGAGCATCGTCTCCAACTCGATCATCAACG
>JAYKHC010000010.1:0-35140 GCA_035285465.1 Cyanobacteriota bacterium | reverse complement strand
GCCGTGCCGCGGTCACGATCCGGCCACTGGCCCGGCCATCGCCGAAGGGGTTGTGGGCCCGGGCCATCGCCTCGTAGGCCGCCGCGTCGGTGAGCAGGGTGCTCGCCTCGGCGACGATGTCGGCGGTGGCGGTGCCGATCAGCCTGGCGGTGCCGGCGCTCACGGCTTCGGGCCGCTCGGTGGTGCGGCGCAGCACCAGCACCGGTTTGCCGAGGGCAGGCGCCTCCTCCTGCAGGCCGCCTGAATCGGTGAGTACCAGGGCGGCGCCGCGCATCGCTGCCACCAGCTGGTCGTAGTCGAGCGGTTCGGTGAGGAAAGCACGGGGATGATCTCCCAGCATGGCCTTCAGGGGCTCCCGAACGGTGGGGTTGCGATGCAGGGGCAGCAACAGGGCGGTATCGGGAAAGCGCTCCAGCAATTCCAGGAAGCCCTGGCCGATGTCAGCGAGGCGATCTCCCCAGTTCTCCCGGCGATGAACGGTGGCCAGGATCACCCGCTGATGCTCCCAGTCCAGCCCGGGCAGGTTGAAGGTGGGGACCTGATCGGCCATCAAGAGCAGCGCATCGATCACCGTGTTGCCGGTGGTGATCACCTCTCCGATCACTCCGGAAGCCCGGCAGTTCGCCGCTGAAACCTCGGTGGGCGCAAAGTGCAGCAGAGCCAGCTGGGAGATCAGACGGCGGTTGGCCTCTTCGGGGAACGGATCAAACAGGTTGTCGGTGCGCAGACCAGCCTCCACATGGCCCACTGGAATCTGCTCATAGAACGCCGCCAGGGCCGAGGAGAACGCCGTGGTCGTATCGCCCTGGACAAGCACCAGATCGGGAGGGTGCTGGTTGAATTCGTCCCTGAGTCCCTCCAGGGCAGTGCAGGTGATGTGGGTGAGTGTCTGCTTCGGAGCCATCAGGGCCAGATCATGGTCGGCCGCCAGGCCGAACAGGTGCATCACCTGACTCACCATCTCGCGGTGCTGGCCGGTGAGCACAACCCGGGTGCGGAAATCCTCGCTGTTGCGGAAGGCAAGGATCACCGGAGCCAGTTTGATCGCCTCGGGCCGTGTGCCCAGCACGATCGTCACCAGAGGGTTGATCACAGCGGGGCATCAAGTGGCTGGATCCTAGGTTTGGCCGTGGTTGCGGACAGGCGATGCCGATGACCTCCTCGCCGTTCCCTCCTTTGCCGCCCACCGACGTGGGGGCTGAGCCCGCTGGTCAGGATCCATCCCCTGCGACGCTCGAGGAGATCGTGCGCATCGGTCATGCGCGCAGGTATTCGGATGTTCATATCGGAGTGGGAGAGGCGCCGCGCTTTCGCGCCTGCGGAGAGATCATCCCGACGGGGTGGTCGGTCACGGATCAGGAAAGCTTCCATCGCTATCTGCGGGAGATGCTCAGCCCCCGTGAACTGGATGCCTTCCGGCGCGAGAAGGATTTCGACGGCGCTCATGACTTTCCGTTTGTGCGC
The DNA here is from genome assembly GCA_035285465.1 of Cyanobacteriota bacterium. Lineage (GTDB taxonomy): Bacteria > Cyanobacteriota > Cyanobacteriia > PCC-6307 > Cyanobiaceae > UBA5018. Next base: position 33,676 of record JAYKHC010000010.1, on the reverse strand, counting down.
GTGCGCATCAACCTTCTCGAGGCCTTGCATGGTCCGGCGATGGTGTTGCGACTGATTCCCCATCGGATCGCCGGTCTCGATGATCTGAACCTGCCGCCGGTGCTGCGTGAGCTGTGTACCAGGCCCAAGGGGCTGGTGTTGGTCACAGGGCCCACCGGCTCCGGGAAGAGCACCACCCTGGCCGCCATGATCGACTGGATCAATCACACCATGGCTCGCCACATCCTCACCATTGAGGATCCGGTTGAGTTCGTGCACCGCAGCGATCAATCGCTGATCCGCCAGCGAGAGGTGGGTCGCCACACCAGGGAGTTCGGCAGAGCCCTGCGTGCTGCCCTCCGGGAAGATCCGGACGTGATCCTGATCGGAGAGATCCGTGATCCGGAAACTCTGGCCACGGCCCTTGAAGCCTCCCAGACCGGCCATCTGGTGTTCGGAACCCTTCACACCAACTCAGCCGTCAAGTCGGTGGAACGGCTGCTGGGGATGGGGTCGGACCGGGGGCAGGACAGTCTTCGCCGCGCGATTTCCGAAACCTTGCTGGCTGTGATCTCTCAGGGGCTGATCCGAACCGGCAAGGGCGGTCGGGCGCCCGTCCACGACATCCTGATCAACACGGAAGCCTGCAGGGATTACATCCTCCAGGGCGATCTCGAAGCGGTGGAACTGATCATGAGTCGCAGTGGCTTCGATGGAATGCAGACCATCAACCAGGCATTGCAGCGGCTGGTGGAACAGGGCATGGCCGACCCGGCGGCGGCGATCTCCATGAGCCCGAATCCCAACGAAATGGCCATGGCTCTGAGAGGACTGACCTGATCTCCGCTTCACTCCAACCGGGACTCAGCCGGCAGCGAACCGGGACAGAAGCACAACGGTCAGCCCGACGGACAGCCCGATCATCGCGAGCCGCCCGTTCCACAGTTCGGCCTGGGGTGTGAAGCCGCGGCGCCAGGAGTTGAGCTCCTCCGCACTCACGGGCTCCGCAAGGGGACTGAGCTCAGTGGAACCCAGCGCACTGGGCTCGGTGATCTCCCCCTGTTGCCTTTCGGTGGCGTTGGTGCCCATGAGGAGCGATTCTCAAGGCGACGACCCGCTGATGTTAAGGGAATCAAAAGGCTTCTGGTTCCCGATACAGGCGATCGGCCTGCTCCAGCGGCAGGCGTGCCGCCACGCCGAGCTCGAGCGGACTGCTCAGACCGCCTGCCAGCCGCTGAGTCGCCGCGATCCCGATCATGGCGGCGTTGTCGGTGCAGAAGGCCAGGGGGGCTGGCCGCCAGTTCAGGCCCAGGGCGCTGCAGCGGCTGCCCAGCAGATTCCGCAATCGGGCGTTGGCCGCCACACCCCCCACGAGCACCAGCGTCTCCAGGCCGTGGTCCATGGCGCAGCGGCAACTCCGTTCCACCAGAACCTCAGCCACCACCTGTTCGAAGCTTGCCGCCAGGTCAGCAACGGGCAGATCCTGGTTCATGGCTCTCACCTGCCGCAGCATGGCTGTCTTCAGGCCCGAAAAGCTGAAGTCGTAGGGATGGAAGCCGCCTTCCGGCCGGGAAACCCTGCCTTTGGGAAGCGGGAACCGCTTCGGGTCGCCCCCGACAGCAGCGGCCTGGATCGCCGGTCCCCCCGGATAACTCAGTCCCAGCAGCCGGGCCACCTTGTCAAAGGCTTCGCCTGCTGCATCGTCATGACTGCGGCCCAGCCGCACGTAGCAGCCGGGTGCTTCCACCTTCACAAGCTCGGTGTGTCCTCCGCTCACCAGCAGAACCAGATAAGGACCGGGCGGCAGGGGCTCACCCAGTTGCACGGAGCAGAGATGTCCCTCGAGGTGATGAACCCCCACAAAGGGTTTGTCATAGAGGCGGGCCAGGGTTCTTCCGGTGATCGAGCCCACCAGCAGCGCGCCCACGAGGCCGGGGGCCACCGTGGCGGCCACCCCATCCAGCGCGGTCATGTCGATGGCGCTCTCGGAACAGACCTGATCGATCAGCCGGGGCAGGGCTTCAACATGGCGTCGTGAGGCCAGCTCAGGAACAACACCACCCCAGCGGGCATGCTCGGCCATCTGAGACGCCACGGCGGTCGCCAGAACCGTTGTGTTGTTGACAATCGCTGCTGCCGACTCGTCACAACTTGTTTCGAGGGCCAGAACGGTGGGCATGGGTTCCCGGAAGCTCCCCTACTGTCCGCCCAGACATCCTGCACACAGGCGAACCCCGATGCGCCGATTCTTCGCTGCCGTCCTTTCCGCCTTTCTGCTCTTCGGCCTGGTTCCGGCGGCCAGGGCTGATGTGGCCGGGCTCACACCCTGTGCTGAAAATGCCCGCTTCCAGCAGCGAGCCGCCACGGCCACAACAGCTCAGGCCAAGGCCCGCTTCGAGCTGTATGGCCAGGCCCTGTGCGGCAATGATGGCCTTCCCCATCTGATTGTTGATGGTCGCTGGAGCCATGCCGGAGACTTCATCATCCCCGGCATTGCCTTCCTCTACATCGCCGGTTGCATCGGTTGGGCCGGCCGCTCCTATCTGATCGCCGTCCGTCCCGGTAAGGACGCTCAGATGAAAGAGATTCAGATCGACCTTCCCCTTGCCTTCAAGAGCACCCTGGCGGCAGCAACCTGGCCCCTGGCCGCCTTCGGGGCTTTCACGAGCGGCAATCTCGTTGAATCAGACGACAAGGTGACCGTCAGCCCCCGCTGATCCCAGCCTCACTGGATCCTCCCCATCAGACATTCCCATGAAGAAATTCCTCACCACCGCTCCGGTGTTTGCCGCCATCTGGTTCACCCTCACGGCTGGAATCCTGATTGAATTCAATCGGTTCTTCCCCGATCTGCTCTTCCATCCCCTCTGACCCCGCCGCTGGGGCAATCGTGATCGGGCCCTCTGTAAGGAGGGCCTTTTTTCATGGCCGAACAAGGCCCATGTGCCGTTCCAGTTCCGCCAGGGCCTGGGACAGGTCCCCGTTCACAACCACGGCGTCGAATTCGTTCTCGGCTTCCAGTTCCACACGGGCCCTCTCCAGCCTCCGGGTGATGGCTTCCCTGCTCTCGGTGCCGCGGCCTCGGATCCGCCGCTCCAGTTCCTCCAGATCCGGCGGTTTGATCAGAACCTGGAACCCTGAGGGGAAGCTGCGGCGAACCTGACGGGCACCCTCCAGTTCGATCTCCAGCAGAACCGGTCTTCCGGCGGCCAGATGCTCCTCCACCGGGGCTCGTGGCGTGCCGTAGAGATTGCCGGCAAATTCAGCTGATTCCAGGAAGCCGCCAGCGGCCACCTCGCACTCGAAACGTTCACGGCTCAGGAAGAAGTAGCTCTGCCCGTCGACTTCAGCGGGCCTTGGCGCCCGCGTGGTGGCCGAGATCGACAACCAGAGGTGCGGGTGGCGGGCCAGCAGCTCATTGACCAACGTGCCTTTGCCCACCCCGCTGGGTCCGGTGATCACCGTGAGGCGGGCCTTCGGCATGGCTTGGCTGGCGGTTGGGTTGCACAGTAGAAAGCCAGCCCTGCCTTTTCTCAGCACCATGGCCAGCCGGCAGCTGCTGCAGCCCATGGACGTGACCAGCCTGAAGGCTGTCTTGAGCGAGTGGCGCCACCAGCTTCTGCCCAGTCGTTTTGAGAAGGCCCAGCAGCCGGAACCGCAGGCGATTCAGCTGGGATTGCGCAATCTGGCTGGAATGCAGTGGCTGTTGCTGAGCTGGCAAGCCGATGCTGCCCGCCTGCATCGGATTGACCAGCCGCCTCGTGAAGGGGAGGGCAGCACGCTGGCTCAGCAACTTCAACATGGTCTGAGAGGTCTCGCCCTGGTGGAGATCCATCAGCCCGGTTGGGAGCGTGTTGTGGAGTTTGGATTCGCAAGGCGCCCGGATGAACCGGTTGAGCGCTGGTTGGTTGCCGAGTTGATGGGTCGTCGCAGCAATCTGATGCTGCTGGATGGTCAGCGACAGGTGGTCACCATGGCGCGCCAGGTGAAGGACCACCAGTCGAGGTTGCGGCCGTTGACCACGGGCGATCTCTATGCGAGCCCGCCGCCTCTCCGGGGTGAACCGCCTCAGCACTCCGCCCGTCGTGAAGACTGGCAGCGGCGTCTGATGCTTCGACCGCAGCCTCTGGCTGAGGCCCTCCTCGAGACCTACCAGGGCGTGAGCCCGGCACTGGTGCGTCAGCTGCTTGATGATGAGCAGCGGCAGCGTTGCGTCAGCCAGCTGGACGAAGCCACCTGGGCGCTGCTCTGGCAGCGCTGGAGTCTCTGGCTGGACGCGGTGGCACGGGATGGCTTCGGCTGGTGGCAGCAGGAGGTTGGTTATCGCTGTTGGCAGGATCTGGCCGTCACGGCGTTGCCCCGGCCGGTCCCGGCAGCGCCGGAGGGCTGGTGGATCAATCACGGCATCGCGAGCTACTACGAGAGCCGGTTGAAGCAGCGTCGCCTCTTGGCGAGGCGTCAGCGCCTGCTGCTGATCCTGCAACGCGGCATCCAGCAGGAGACGGGGAAGCTCCAGCAGCAGCAAGCGCTGCTCGCGTTGACAGGCAGCGGTGAGGCGTTGAAACGCCAGGCTGATCAGCTGCTCAGTCAGGAGGCTCCCAGCAAGGCCTGCATCCTTGAGTCCCAGAAGCTCTATCGACAGGCGCGAAAGCTTCGCCGGTCGGTGGAGGCGATTGAACAGCGGCTGGCTCTCCACCACCAGAAGCTCGAAGCTCTCGAGGCCAGCCTTGTGTTTGTGGACCAGGCAGCTGATCAGGAGGATCTTGAGGACCTGGCCCAGGAAATCGAGCTCTGGCAGGAACGCCGCCGCCCTCGCAAGGCGACTCCTGCATCGTTCCGGGATCGCCATCACCCCGTTCCGCTGGAGCTTCGAACCCCGGGGGGGCTCACCGTTCAGGTGGGCCGTAACCACCGTCAGAACGAATGGATCAGTCTGCGGCAGGCCAGACGCGGAGATCTCTGGTTTCATGCCCAGGAGAATCCCGGCAGTCACGTGGTGCTGAAGAGCTCGCTGGGACCAGCGGCGGAAGCCGATCAGCAACTGGCTGCTGATCTGGCGGCTCATTTCAGTCGTGGCCGCGGCAATCGACACGTGCCGGTCGTGATGGTGCCGACCCACGACCTGCAGAGGATTCCGGGTGCGGCTCCGGGAACGGTGCGCCACCGTGGCGGCACGCTGCTCTGGGGCGAGCCGGATCGTGCTCTCGCCGCCCTCGACAAGACGCCTAGCCTCAGAGAAGCCCATCAGCGATGACCATTCCCGATCCTCCGATCCGGGTCAGCCCCGCCCCGCCTGCCGAGGAATTTCCAGGTGAGGTGGAGATGTCGCTGCTGGAGCACATCGAGGAACTCAGGAGCCGGGTGTTGCGCAGCCTGGTGGCTGTCGTTGTGGCGGCAGCGCTGTGCCTGGTGGGGGTCAAACCCCTGGTGCTTCTGCTGGAGATGCCAGCCCAGGGCATCAGGTTCCTGCAGCTGGCCCCGGGTGAGTTCCTGTTTGTGTCCCTCAAGGTGGCGGGCTATGCCGGACTGAGTCTGGCTCTTCCCTATGTGCTCTATGAGGTGCTGGCGTTCGTTCTGCCCGGGCTGAGCAGGCGCGAGCGGGCTCTGGTGGCTCCGGCGGTTGCAGGATCGGCTTTGCTGTTCCTGGCCGGACTGGCCTTCGCGTGGTGGGCCCTGGTACCGGCGGCCCTGCGTTTCCTGGTCAGCTATGGCGCCGATGTGGTGGAGCCCAGCTGGTCGATTGAGCGCTACCTCGATTTTGTGCTGCTGCTGATGGTGGCCACTGCCCTGGCCTTTCAGTTGCCGGTGCTGCAACTGCTCCTCGGGGCACTGGGACTGATCCGGGCCCGCACGATGCTGGCCGGCTGGCGCTGGGTTGTGCTGGTGGCGGCCGTCGCCGGTGCCGTGCTCACTCCCTCCACCGATCCGGTGACGATGTTGCTGCTGGCGGGTGCGATGACCGGCCTGTATCTGGTGGGTGTCGGGCTTGTCGCCCTCAGCGAGAGGGTCAGGCCCCGGGCGGGTTGAAGGGTTGCTTCCGTCTCACAGCAGAAATTCACTGGCGCGACCGGGCGTGGGATTCAGTGCCAGCCCCATCGCCTTGCCCAACCTTGGTTTCTCCGCCGTGGTGGAGAGCCAGGTCCGCACCTGGTCGGCCACCCCCAGACCGTTCAACAGGCCTGCGAGTTCCTCCAGCTTCGCCCGGTAGGCCTCAGCGGAGAGTGGGAAGGACTGCTGCTCGAGATAGGCCCACATCACCTGCAGGTAAAGGCGACCCCGTCGCCTGATCAGCTGCAGGTCATAGGAGGCCTGCCAGCGATTCCGCAGCATCTCCAGCAGCTCGTCGGCTGTCAGGGGCGGATGGGTGTCGTGACCTGGGGCGGGCACGGTGATCCTGCTGCGCAACAGCATGTTGCAGGGCCGGCGGCCGTGACGGCGGCTCAGGGCACTCCGGCGAGGCAGGTTTTAATGTGGCGCGACAATGTCGTGGGATCAAAGCCCGACCCTTATGACTCAGATCCCAGCCAATCCCCCCTCCGGCGATGTTCCCGGGATGGGGCGACGCCAGTTCATGAACCTGTTGACCTTCGGTTCGGTGACGGGTGTCGCTCTGGGTGCTCTGTACCCCGTGGCGAACTACTTCATCCCGCCGCGGGCTGCCGGTTCCGGTGGTGGAACCACGGCCAAGGACGAACTCGGCAATACCGTCACGGCAAGTGGCTGGCTCAGCACCCACAAGGAAGGGGAGCGCAATCTGGTGCAGGGTCTCAAGGGTGACCCCACCTATCTGATCGTGGAAGGTGATGACGCGATCGGCAACTACGGCATCAATGCGATCTGCACCCATCTGGGCTGTGTCGTTCCCTGGAACAGCGGGCAGAACAAGTTCATGTGTCCCTGCCACGGTTCCCAGTACGACGCCACCGGCAAGGTTGTGCGCGGACCCGCACCGCTCTCCCTGGCTCTGGCCCATGTGTCCGTTGAGAACGACACGGTCTTCCTCAGCCAATGGACGGAAACCGACTTCCGCACCGGCGATCAGCCCTGGTGGGCCTGATTCCGAATTCTCCTGCGTCTGCCGCCCTGCCTTCTCCTCTGATGCGCCGCTTCTCTTCTCCGCTGCTCGGCTCCCTGATCGGAACAAGCCTGGGGCTTGTCTTGAGCCTCACCACACTTCTGGTCGCCGCCACCCCCAGCTGGGCTTATCCGTTCTGGGCACAGCAGAACTATGCATCTCCGCGAGAGGCGACCGGCAAGATCGTCTGTGCCAACTGCCATCTGGCGAAGAAGCCAACCCGGGTTGAAGTGCCTCAGGCCGTCTTTCCGGACAGTGTGTTCAAAGCCGTGGTGGAGATTCCGTACGACACAACCGTTCAACAGGTGGCGGGTGATGGCAGCGCCACCGGCCTCAATGTTGGTGCTGTTGTGATGCTCCCCGATGGCTTCCGGCTCGCTCCGCAGGAGCGCTTGAGCGACGAACTGAAGGAGGAAACAGCTGGAATTTATTATACCCAATACTCCGAAGATCAGCCTAACATCCTGCTTGTTGGTCCTCTTCCCGGCGATCAGCACCAGGAAATTGTTTTCCCGATCCTGGCTCCGGATCCAGCTCAGGATTCATCCGTGTTCTTCGGCAAATATCAGCTTCACGTCGGTGGTAACCGTGGCCGTGGCCAGGTTTACCCAACGGGCGAAAAGAGCAACAACGGTGTTTTCAATGCCTCTGTCGCCGGAACTGTTTCAGCCATCTCTGAAGGCGACAACGGTGCCCGGCTGGTGGAGATCACAGCTGAGGATGGTTCCACTGTTTCTGAAGCCATCCCCGCCGGTCCCGTCCTGACGGTGGCCGTGGGGGACAGCCTCGCCAATGGCGCTCCACTGACCAATGACCCCAATGTGGGCGGGTTTGGGCAGCTTGACGCCGAGATCGTTCTCCAGAATCCCGTTCGGATCTACGGGCTGCTGGCCTTCTTCGCGGCAATCGCCCTGGCTCAGATTCTGTTGGTGCTCAAGAAGCGCCAGGTTGAGAAAGTACAGGCTGCCGAGGGTTTCTGATTCAGGTTCTTCCTGTTCTCGTCTGCTCTGGAGTGCCTCCCTTCCTCGCGTTCGCATCCCCCGGGCCCCTGGTTTTCCAGATGGGCCCCCTGGCGTTGCGCTGGTACGGGCTGCTGATCGCACTCGCTGTTCTGCTTGGGCTGGCCCTTGCCAGTCGGCTTGCCAGGGCCAGTGGAATCGATCCGGTGCTCGTTGCTGATCTGCTTCCGCTTCTGGTGCTTGGAGCGGTGATCGGTGCCCGGTTGTATTACGTGGCGCTTGAGTGGCGCCAATACCAAGGAAACTGGGGGGAGATGATCGCCATCTGGCGTGGGGGCATCGCCATCCATGGAGCACTCATCGGCGGAATTCTCACAACGGTTTTCTACTGTCGCTGGAGAAAGCAACCGTTCTGGCCGCTTCTGGATGTCCTCGTGCCGGCCGTGGCCCTTGGACAGGCCATCGGTCGCTGGGGGAATTTCTTCAATTCGGAGGCCTTCGGCCTGCCCACGGATCTGCCATGGAAACTTGAGATTCCGGTTGAGAATCGCCCGCCCGAATTCTTCGGTCAACTTTATTTCCATCCCACGTTCCTTTATGAATCGGTGTGGAACATTGGGGTCTGTGTTCTGTTGTTACTGTTGTTTCGCGCCGCAAAACGAGGTCCGTTCGTGTTGCCCCCCGGGACCCTCAGTTGCGTTTATCTGATGGCCTACAGCACGGGCCGGTTCTGGATTGAAGCCCTGCGTATCGACCCTCTCTGCCTGATGGGGGCCCCACCCTTCTGCAGTGGTGGTCTGCGGATGGCTCAGCTTGTGAGCCTCGCGTTGATCGCTCTCGGTGCTGCGGGACTCTGGCTGCTTCTGGTGCGACGCAGGAGTCTCCCGGATCCGGGCTTTGTGGCTGATTCGAAGCCGACCGGCCGTTGAGCAGCCAACCTCCCGCTGTGATGATCGTGGGCGCCGGTCCCGGGGCACCGGATCTGCTCACACTCAGGGCTGCTCGTGCCATCGATCAGGCCGAGGTGCTGGTATGGACGGATTCCCTTGTGAATCCCCGGATCGCCGCCCTCGCTCCCGACCGCTGCGAGCGCATCCGCACCAGCCGGCTCATTCTGGAGGAGGTCATGGACCTTGTGGTGGATCGGGCCAGGGCTGGCCTGCGGGTGGTTCGGCTTCATGATGGGGATCCCTGCCTCTATGGCGCCATCGCCGAACAGATCTGCCTTCTGAATGATGCCGGCATTCCGGTGGAGGTGGTTCCGGGGATCAGTGCGTATCAGGCTGCAGCCTCAGAACTGCGCTGCGAACTCACCATCCCCGGACTGGTGCAGACCATTGTGCTGAGCCGGGCTGGAGGCCGTACCGGAGTCCCGGATCGGGAATCCCTGGCACGCCTTGGCTCCCTGCGAGCTTCCCTCTGCCTTTACCTCAGCGCCAGGCATGTGGAAGAGGTGCAGGCCGAGCTCCAGCTGCACTACCCTGCCGACACGCCCGTGGCGATCGGGTACCGGCTGAGCTGGCCGGATCAGTCGCTCACGCTGGTTCCGCTCCGCGACATGGCACGCATCACCCGGGAGCAGGGTCTGATCCGGACCACCCTTTACGTGGTGAGCCCCGCTCTGGCCGAGCAGGGCAAGACCCGCTCCCGGCTTTATTCCCCTGAGCACCGCCACCTGTTTCGCGGCGGAGCACCCGAAGACGACCCCGGCACTCCAGAGGCCTAAGTCGTCGCCGAACTTCGACCGTAGAGCTCACGGTTCAGGCGTTCCCGGTCGAACCGGCAACCCAGTCGTTCATGGATCGCCTCCAGATCTCGGGCTGCGTTGCCCAGGCAGCAGGTTGCTCCGGGAGAGGGGGTCACATTGAAGACAAGCCCCGGCATGGCAGGGATGCTGGCTTCTCCGAGCATCAGTTTTCGGTTGACCTTGTCGATCAACTGCGGCCGAACCCCACCAAACCCTTCAGCGAAGCGGAGATCCGTGAGCTTCATCTCGGGAACGATCTTGCGGGCATCGGCCAGGAACAGACGACGTCGCAGCCCGGGCACCTCGAACAGAAGATTTCTGATGATGTAATCGCGGATGTCGGCACTGGCGAGCAGCTCCCAGAGCACGGTGAGCACGGCCCCGTCGAGTCGAAGCACGCTCAGGAACTCCCAGAACGATTCGGGCCGGTAGCGCTCCAGCCGGGGCAGCAGCAGGGCGGTGGGCCCGAAGCGCGTCTTGCCGGCCGAGCGCACATCGGGGTCGCCATGGATGGCGGCGAAGGGAAGTCTGTCGTTCTGCACCGTGTACACCTTGCCGTTGAGCAGATCCGGGGTGAAGTAAAAGCTGCCGGCCACCGGGAGGCAGGAATACTGCAGTCCAAAGCCCATCTTCTGGGCCATCAGCAGGCTGTGGGCTCCGGCGTTCACCACCACATGGCGGGCCATGAGCTCGCAGGGTTGGCCATCTCCGCCCGTGCTGGATCCGGAACTGGGGCGCAGTTTCACTCTGAACCTCTCCCCCTCGGGAATGATCTGCTCGACCGTGGATCCCAGCCGCACATCCAGCAGACCCGGACCGCCTCTGTCGGCCGGACGTTCCTTCATGGCCAGGCGAGCCTGGTCCACAAATGATTCCGCCAGCTCTCCGTAGTCCACGGCGGTGTAGGCGTGGCGGATTCCAATCGCCGCGAGCGGCTCCGGACGCAGCTGCCCGTTCACCAGGGCCACCCGCGGCTCCCATTCGGCGACCTGTTGCTTTTCAAGAAACTCCATGGCCGGGAAGTGCGGTGCAAAGCGCCTGAAGCGGTTCCGGAGCAGGGAGCATTCCTCCTCACCCACGGCGAGCACCATCTTCTGCATGCGGAACACACAGCGATCGCGTGTGGCCGGGTCGAGCAGCTCGGCATAGTGAACGATCATCTCGGCCGTTCGCTTCACCGCCAGCGCCTTCTCGAGGCTGTAATTGGTCTCGATATCCCCACAGTGGATCGTCTGGCTGTTGTTGGTGGCCCCTGAGTTCACAGCTGCCAACCGGTCGTATCTCTCCACCAGGGTCAGGCGCTTCAGGTCGGTGTAGCGGGCCAGCTCGAACAGCAGTGCCGTGCCACAGACGCCACCGCCGACGACCAGCACATCGATCTCAGGGGTTTGCTCGGGATGCTCCTCGCCGGGGCTGGCCTGCAAAGGGGTTGGGTTGGCTGGGACTCCCATGATTTAAGATCAGTGAGTGCGGGCGATTAGCACAGCGGTAGCGCACTTCCTTCACACGGAAGGGGTCACTGGTTCGAATCCAGTATCGCCCACTCCTCTCTGAGAAACGCGGCTCTGAAGCCGGGCCGGAATCATCCGCAGCTGCAGGCCTGATCTCTTCTACGGATCACCTTCGGCCGACAGGCCGCATGCTGTTTGCGGTCAGCTGGGGTAAAATAGGAGTGTCGCTTATCAGATGTCGTGAAGCTGGAAGAATGTTTGATGTCGTTGTTGATGTCCCCCCGCTAGCGCAGAAAGCCAATGTGGGCCACAATCAGTTTCATCAAGTCGCGATGTTCAGTGGCCATCGGTTCCCTGACCTCTTCCAGGAAGAAGATCCTGCCTGAGCTTGAGGCGTTGTCCAAAAGCCTGCGTCAGGCCCGGGAGTCCCGAGGGCTCAGCCGGGAAGCCCTGGCCGAACGGCTGAAGATGGGCGTTCAGCAGCTGGAGGCTCTCGAAACGGGGAACCGGGACCGTCTTCATGAGCCTGTTTTCGTGATTGCTCAGGCACGCAGGATCGCCATGGTTCTGGCGGTGAATCTCGATGCCCAGATCGAGGCCCTGCGGCGCAGCAAGGCATTTCGACGGACTTCGGCCAAGCCCATCCCCGAACCCGAGCAGCCCGCCGATCCCGCACCTCACCTGCCTCGCCGCCGCATCAGGCGCACTCCCCTGTTGCTGGCAGCGGTGGTGACGGCGGCTGCCGTGGCGACGGCAGCCACGGCGCTGGTGAGAAACGGCAGGTTCTCTGAGGTTGTGCCGGGTTCGATTCTGCCCTCGAAACCGGAGAGCAGCGGTCAGCCGGTGGCAGATCCGCTGGCTCCCGAGCCGAAGCCGGCTCCTGCTGATCTGGCGGTTTCAGAGCCGCCGCAGCCTGCCCCCGACACGCTCAGTCTCTCGGCCAGGGGACCGAGTTGGCTGGAAGTCACCACCGAGGATGGCCAGAGCCTGTTTCATGGCATGTTCCGCGGCAAGCAGAGTTTTCCTCTGGGGCGTGGCCTCAGGGTTCTGGCGGGTCGCCCTGATCTGGTGATGGTCCGGATCGGAGCCGCGGCTCCGAAACCGTTGGGAACGGTCAACGATGTGGACTGGATTCCCTTCACCCCTGATCGGGCGCAGCCTTCACCCTGATCGAAAGCCCGGTGGCTTCCCGGACAACCTGGGCACAGGACAGAACGCTCCAGCACTCAAGACTCACATCGATGGGCTCCTCCCCGACGGCATTGGTCGCTGGCAATAACTCCAGTTCCAGTGCTCCCGGTCCGGCAGGTTGCACCCTGATCGCCTCGATCACGCCGGCGGGGCGACGGTCCAGGGCGGCGGCCAGGCGCAGCAGCAGGGCCATCGTGTCCACGGTGCGGCGCTGATCCCGTCCCTCGATCAACTGCCATGACTCGTGACGCTTCTTCGGCAGACTTCGCCTGTGGTACCGGGCAATCGCAGCCACCATGAGGTGCTCCTGCTGGGAGTAACCCAGCAGTTCACCGTGGCGGATCAGGTACCAGGTGTGCTTGTGGTAGGCCGAAATGTTGATCCACTTGCCGCAGGTGTGAAGTTGGGCCGCGGCCCAGAGCAGCTGGCGTCCACCGCCGGCATCCTGATGGAGGCGCCCTCGGGTCTGGTCATAAAGGCTGAGCGCATGGGCCGCCACCCGATCGGCACGGGCTGGATCGACACCGAAGCGCCGGGCCAGATGCAGCACAGTGCGTTCTCGGATCGTGCTCTGGAATGAGAACTGATCTCCCAGAAGTTGCTTGCGCAGCATCCAGTCGACGATCAACCCTTCCCGCAGAGCCCGCTCGCAGATGATCAGCTCGGTCATTCCCAGCATCCCCATGGCCGTCTGCAGGATCAGTGCCCCCGGGATGATGATCTCGGCGCGACGGTCATTGATCGGTTGCAGGGCGCGGCGCTGCTCCAGGGGCATGGCCAGCAGCCGGTTCACCAGCTGATCGATCCGCTCGCGGGTGAGGCGATAGCCCTGCAGGCGCAGCGGAGGCTTGGGGTCATCGTCAGCGCTGAGCGCTGCGAGGGCCAGCGCCGTCCCGCTGGTGGCCACCATGATCGGCTTCTCACCTGGCCGCAGCATCCCTTTCAACTGGGCGACCGCAGGATCCAGTGCCCCCTGGATGTAGGCCCGCAGAAACGACCTCCGCTGAGCGGGCAGCCGATCCTGCTGGCAGAACTCACGCTGGAGGCGCACCGCCCCGATGCGTGTGCTGGTCAGGCTTCTGGCGTCCTGGCTGTCAGCCAGGATCAGTTCGGTCGACCCCCCTCCGATGTCAATGATCAGGTGGGGTTGGTCTCCGAAGCTCATTGCTGACAACACCCCCAGGTAGATCAGGCGGGCCTCTTCCTGGCCACTGATCAGATCCACGCTCAGCTGAAGCTGCTCCTGGAGTGCCTGTAGAAACTGAGAGCCATTGGGTGCTTCGCGGACGGCGCTGGTGGCCGCGGTGATGATCTGTTCAACCCCATGGCTTCTGGCCAGGTCGCGGCACTGTCGGAGCGTGCGGAACGTTCGCTCGATGGCTTCACCGCTGAGGTCTCCCGTCTCGGGATGTCGATCTCCAAGGCGTGTGGCGCTTTTTTCCGTGAGCAGCACCGAGAAGCTTCTCAGAACCGGATCCACCTCCGCGATCACCAGATGGGTGGAATTGGTTCCGATGTCGATGGCGGCCACCCGGGGCCGGGCTCCGCCGCCAGCCATGGTCTGCTCCCGTCCGGGGCCACTTTGCCATCCACCTGGCCCCGTAGGTTCAGCCCAGCGCAACGACGACTCCGGGAGGCAGATGATGCTCGTCGAACACGTGCGGGTCTGGATTGAACTCCTGCGTTGGCACAAGCCCAGTGGCCGTCTGATCTTGCTGATTCCTGCCGGTTGGAGCCTGTGGCTGACGCCCGCGGCGCCACCGTCGCTGGAGCTGGTGGGGCTGCTCGTGCTGGGAGGTCTGGCGGTGAGTGGCGCCGGTTGTGTGGTGAATGATCTCTGGGACCGGCACATCGACCCCCGGGTGGAGCGCACGCGAACGCGGCCGATCGCCGACGGCCGCATCGGTGTGGCGGAGGCCATGGTGGGACTGCTGCTGGCTCTGGTGCTGGCCCTTCTGGTGGTATTGAGCCTGCCTGAACCGGGACGGCGAACCTGCCTGCTGCTGGCGCTGGCCACACTGCCTCCTGTTCTGTTCTATCCCTCGGCGAAGCGCTGGTTTGCCTTTCCCCAGGCCGTGCTGGCTCTCTGCTGGGGCTTTGCGGTGCTGATTCCCTGGGCTGCAGCCACCGGTGATCTTCGCGGTGGCTGGCCACTGCTCCTGGTTTGGTTCGCCACCCTCTGCTGGACATTCGGCTTCGACACGGTTTATGCCATGGCTGACCGCAACGATGACCGGAACCTGGGCATCCGCAGCAGTGCGCTCAGTCTGGGCCCGCAGGCTCCGACAGTTGTCGGAGCCTGCTACGGCATGACTGTGTTTGCTCTTGCCCTGGCAGCACTTTTGCAGGGGGTGCACGGTGTGTTCTGGCTCGGCTGGGGTCTGGCGGTTGTCGGGATGGTCCGTGAGACCCGACGGCTGATGAGGGCCGAAACCTCCGAGACCTTCACCCCTGTCATGGGTCGTGGCTTCTACGGTCAGCAGTTCGCCGCTCAGGTGAGGCTTGGAGGGCTGTTGCTGCTGGCCCTGGTGCTGGGGCGGCTCGGCTGATGCGTCCGCTGCGGATCGGTGATCGGGTGCAACTCGTGGCAGCCAGCTCGGCCATCCACGGTCCGGCGGCTGCAGAGCGGCTACTGGCCGGTTGTGCCGTGCTGGCGGGCTGGGGGCTGCAGACACCGGATCCTGAGTGGATTGAGAAGCAGCTGCTGGGGCGTCACTGGGGTTATCTGGCCGGCCGTGATGCCCAGAGGCTTGAAGATCTCAGCGACGAGACGGCGGCTCTCCTGGCCTGCGTCCGGGGTGGCTGGGGCGCAGCACGGCTGCTGGAACATGGCCCGGCCCTCCCGGATCGTTGGCTGCTGGGTTTCTCCGACGTGACATCTCTGCTGTGGGCTCAATGCGCCCAGGGCCGCAGCGGGGCTATCCATGGTCCTTTGGTCACCACCCTGGCTGCTGAGCCCGACTGGAGCCAGGAGCGACTGAGGCAGCTGCTGTTCGGTGAGCCGCTCCCCCCGCTTCGGGGCCTGGGGCTTGGCGGCGGCCGTTCCATCGGCCGTCTTCTGGTCGGCAACCTCACGGTGGCCACCCACCTGATCGGTACCAGGCTGCTGCCGCCGCTGAAGGGAGCGGTCCTGGTGCTGGAGGACGTGGGGGAAGCCCCTTATCGCATTGACAGGATGCTCACCCACTGGCGCCTGAGCGGCGCGCTGCGGGAACTGGCGGCGATCGGTTTCGGCCGTTTCAGCGATTGTGAGGACGGGCCCGAACCTGATGCGGCCGTGGAAGCAGCCGCTCAGCGCCGTTTCGGGTTGGAACAGGTGCTGCAGGAGCGCACAGCCGATCTGGGAATCCCGGTGGTGATGGACCTGCCGGTGGGGCATGTCTGCGGCAATGCCGCCCTGCCGCTCGGAGCGCTCGCCTGTCTCGATGGCGATGCGGGCAGCCTGGAATTACTGAGCTGAGTCTCGTCCCGCCAGCACCGCTTCCGCGATCCTCAGGTCGAAGGGGGTGGTGAGCTTGATGTTGGAGGGTGGCGACGGAAGCACCCGCACCGGCAGGCCCAGCCGCTCGAACAGGGCGGCATCGTCGGTGACGCTCCAGCCCCTGGCGACCGCCGTGGCATGCGCCTGGCGCAGTCGCTCCACGGGGAACCCCTGGGGAGTCTGGGCGGCCCAGAGCCCGTCCCGGTCCGGTGTCGCGGTGATGATCCCGGAGCCATCCACCTGTTTGATCGTGTCGGTGACGGGGGTGGCGGCAATCACGGCCACCCCCGTCTGCACCAGAGCCGTGCAGCGCTCCAGCAGCTCAGGTTCGACAAGGCAGCGCGCGCCATCGTGGATGAGCACAGCGGTGGCTTCCGCAGGGAGCGCCGCCAGCCCGCAGCTCACCGACTCCTGGCGGGTCGCACCTCCCCGAATCCATTGCACCGGGCGGTCTGGCTTGAGCGCCTTCACGATGGCAGCCACCGGCTCAGCATCCACCTCCTGACCCACAAGGCCGATCCAGCGGATACAGGAACAGGCGAGGGCCGCTTCCAGGGTCCAGGACAGCACCGGTCGGCCGGCCACCTCCAGAAGCAGTTTGTTGGCCGTGGCTCCCATGCGGCGACCGCTGCCGGCAGCGGCAATCAGCAGATGCATGGGCAGAGAAGGCAGAGGGATTCGATGGCATCGCTGAGCACGGTTGTCCGTCGTCGGGCGTCCATACAATCAGGCATCCTGCTCCAGCCACCTCGATGCGCGCCCTGTTCCTGAGTCCGGGCACGGCCGCTCGCCAGCTCCAGCTCTTTCCGGCGGTCGCGGCGCTTACGGAGCAGCTCGGTGCTCAGGTTCAGATCTGCTGCCCCCCCTCGTCAGCCGGGGTCTGGCAGCTGCACGCCACGGTTGAGAAGACGATTCCCTTTCCGTTCGGAGCCGCCACCCTGGCGGATTGGACGAATCTGCTGGGCACCGTTCGCGAGCCCGATTTCCAGGTGGTGATCAACCTGGCACGCAGCACTCAGCTGGATCTGATGCTCTCCATGAGCCATATTCCAAGGCGTGTGGCTCTGGGTGGGTTCTCCGCCACGGACACGGTGGTTCTCCCGCCGGGTTGGCCCGCCCAGGCCATGGAGGTGCTGCTGCGGCCGATCGGGGTGACCCTCGATGCTGACACCTACAGACTGTCGCTGCCGGCAGCCGAGCTGGAGAACGCGGCCCGCTCCCTACCCGAAGGGAGCGGGCCCCTGCTGGCGCTCCAGCCCTCGGCTGCCGCCGATGACTGGCCGGCGAGCCGGTGGAGTGAGCTGCCGGCTCGCATCCGCAGCCGTCTTCCCGATCTGAGGGTTCTGGAGACCCGTGGACCCTTCAACCCCGGATCGCTCCGTCAGCAGGTTGCCCGCCTGGCCTGTGCCGATGTGGTGCTGACCAGCGATCCGTTGATGGTGGAGCTGGCGCTGCTGCTCGGGCTTCCGCTGGTGGCGCTGGGGCCGTCCACGGCGCTTCCCGAACGGCCGGGCGTCCAGGGAGTGGGCCGCTCCGGATCGCTGGCCGGCATCGGATGTGATGCCGTGCTGGCCGCCCTGGGTTTCAGCTGATCCCCCCTGCACCTGGACTCCTGCCTTGGTGAAGCCGCGCCAACCCCCCAGCCGTCGCGTCCGCCGTCCCTGGCTCGGTCCGATCCTGGCCCTGATCTCCCTGATCAACCTCGCCGCCATCGGCTATCGCTTCTCCGAAGGATGGGACTGGGGCGATTGCTACTGGATGGTGTTGATCACGTTGAGCACCCTCGGGTTCAGTGATGGCCACACCCAGATCCTCACAACCGGCGGCCGGGTCATCACTGCCCTGGCCCTGGTGGGGGGGTTGGTTGTCGTTCAGCAGACAATCCAGAGCCTGATCGGACTCTCAGAATCGGGCTACTTCCGGCGCCTGCGCGAGCGCCGCTTCCGACGCTGGCTACGTTCCATGGATAACCACGTGATTCTCTGCGGCTACGGCCGCATCGGCCGCGAAATCGCAGCTCAGCTCAACCGCGAAGGGGTGCCGCTGCTGGTGGTTGAAACCGACCCGGAACGTCGGGAAGAGGCCGAGGAGCAGGGCCTTGCGGTGCTGATCGCGGACGCCACCCTCGATGAAACCCTGATCGAGGCGGGAATTCACCGCTGTCGCAGCCTGGTGGCCGCCCTGACAAGCAACGCCGCGAATCTCTACGTGGTTCTCAGCGCCAGGGGGCTGCGACCGAATTGTCGTCTGATCGCCCGGGCTGACAGCGAGGAGGCGGAGCGCAAGCTCCGTCAGGCCGGCGCGGATCAGGTGGTCAGCCCCTACGTTGCCGGAGGTCGCACGATGGCGGCAACGGCTCTGCGCCCTCTGGCCGTGAACTTCATGGAACTCCTGGCCGGTTCCGACTGTGAGGTTGAGGAATTTCAGCTCAGCGACGATCCGGCGAGGGTGGAATCCCTTCAGGGCCGCACGCTTGCTGAACTTCAACTGGGTCGTCGGAGTGGAGCCATGGTGCTGGCGATCCGCAACCCAGCTTCGAGCCAGGCCAGGCAACTCCAGTACCGCGGCACCCCTGTCGTTCCTCAGCAGGCTCAGCTGATCGCCAACCCCGGTGGTGATGTCCGCCTGGGGCCAGGACAGATGCTGGTGGTGATGGGCAGCCAGGAGCAGCTGCGTCAGTTCGGCAGGCTGTTGGGGCCGGCGCTGGTGGAGGTGGGGCTGATGCCGGCCTGACCGGCGGGCTCACCCGATCTACGCTCGCCCCTGTTCCAAGCCCATGCCCCGATGTCCAGCGCCACCCCCCTTGCCGGTCAGGTAGCCCTGGTCACCGGGGCCAGCCGAGGCATCGGTGCCGCCATCGCCGAGGAGCTGGCCGCTGCCGGGGCCCTGGTGGTGGTGAATTACGCCAGTTCATCGGCTGCGGCTGATGCCGTGGTGTCCAGGATCGAAGCCGCCGGGGGGAAGGCCTGGGCCCATCAGGCCGATGTGGCTTCGGAGGAACAGGTGGAGGCCATGGTGAAGGCCGTGCTCGGGCGCGAGGGACGCCTGGATGTGCTCGTCAACAATGCGGGGATCACCCGGGATGGGCTGTTGATGAGAATGAAGACGTCCGACTGGCAGAGCGTCATCGATCTCAATCTCACGGGTGTGTTTCTCTGCACCCGTGCGGTGCACCGGGCCATGCTCAAGGCCCGCCGCGGTCGGATCATCAACATCACCTCCGTGGTCGCTCTGATCGGAAACCCCGGCCAGGCCAACTACAGCGCCGCCAAGGCCGGTGTGATCGGCCTCACCCGCAGCAATGCTGCTGAATTCGCCAGTCGGGGTGTCACCGTCAATGCCGTGGCACCCGGATTCATCGAGAGCGACATGACGGCAGGGCTCGACAAGGAGCCGATCCTCCGTTCCATCCCTCTGGGACGCATGGGGACAACGGCTGAGGTGGCCTCCGCAGTGCGTTTTCTGGCTGCCGATCCCGCTGCCGCCTACATCACCGGCCAGGTGCTGCAGGTGGATGGCGGGATGGTGATGCGCTGAAGCTGAATCCTCAGGAATTCAGGGGCTGGACCAGTTCCTCCCTGAGCCTTCGGATCCGCTGGAGCAACCTCAGTCGGCGGCTGCGGGCGGTGAGCGTGAGGTAGACGCGGATGGGGATGTACACCAGAGCCATGGCCAGGCCCAGTGCGGTGATGGCGATGAACACCAGTGGACTGGAACTGGGCGACATCGGGCCGAGGGCTTCCTCGACGGCGGTTTCAATCGCGTTCTGCAGAGTGGGGCCGAAGGCGGCCTCCAGTGTCCCGGACAGAGTGTCCTCCATGGCCCGAACCTACCGTTGCAGACCGGGCCCTGCACGGGGGAACCCAACTTGATTCGGTCATCCCCACCCTTGGGGTGCTCCAGGCGCGTGGGAAGGTGGAAACCGGTCTGCAGCCAGCCTTCCCATGGCCAAACTGGTCAGCTTTTCCAATACCTCAAGGGCTTCGCTCGAGCGCGGGGTGAATGCTCTGGCCGATGCGGTCAAGGTCACGATCGGTCCCAAAGGCCGCAACGTGGTTCTTGAGAAGAAGTTCGGTGCTCCTGAGGTCATCAACGATGGTGTGACCATCGCCAGGGAGATCGAACTTGAGGATCCTTTCGAGAACATCGGCGCCAAGCTGATTCAGCAGGTAGCCAGCAAAACCAAGGACACGGCCGGCGACGGAACCACCACGGCCACGGTTCTGGCTCAGTCGCTGGTTCACGAAGGTCTGCGCAATGTGGCCGCTGGAGCCAACCCTGTAGGCCTCCGTCGCGGAATGGAGAAGGCAGTGAATCAGGTGGTGGCCGCGATTGCCGAGTGTTCTCTGGCTGTGGCGGGTGATGCGATTCGTCAGGTGGCCACCGTGAGTGCCGGCAATGACGAGGAGATCGGGACCATGATCGCCGAGGCCATGGCCAAGGTGAGCTCGGATGGGGTGATCACGGTGGAGGAGAGCAAAAGCCTCGCCACTGAGCTGGAGATCACCGAAGGCATGGCATTCGATCGGGGCTACAGCTCTCCTTATTTCGTCACCGATCCCGACCGTCGCGAGTGCGTGTTTGAAAACGCCCTGGTCCTGATCACGGACCGGAAGATCGGTGCGGTTGCTGATCTCGTTCCCGTGCTGGAAGCCGTGTCCAAAAGCGGCAGGCCTCTGCTGATCATCGCCGAGGACGTGGAGGGTGAAGCGCTGGCCACTCTCGTGGTGAACAAGAACCGCGGAGTTCTGCAGGTGGCCGCTGTCCGTGCGCCAGGTTTCGGCGATCGTCGCAAGGCCATGCTCGCAGACATCGCCATCCTCACGGGAGCCACTGTGGTGAGTGAGGACCAGGCCATGACTCTGGACAAGGTGGCGCTTGCCGACCTCGGCCAGGCCCGCCGGATCACGATCACCAAGGACGACACGACGATCGTGGCCAGTGGGGATCATCAGAAGGCGGTGCTCAATCGTGTGGCTTCGATCAAGCGTGAGCTGGATAACACCGAGTCGGACTACGACCGCGAAAAGCTTCAGGAGCGAATTGCCAAACTCGCTGGAGGTGTGGCTGTGATCAAGGTGGGGGCTCCCACCGAGACCGAGCTCAAGAATCGCAAGTTACGCATCGAGGATGCCCTCAATGCCACCCGCGCTGCCGTTGAGGAAGGCATCGTGACCGGTGGCGGCACCACGCTGCTGAAGCTCTCTGACGGGCTGGATGCTCTGGCATCAGGCCTCTCGGGTGATGAGCGCACCGGTGTTGAGATTGTGCGCCGTGCTCTGCTCGAACCCGTGCGCCAGATTGCCGCCAACGCGGGAGCGGATGGGGCCGTGGTGGCAGCCGAGGTGCGTCGTCTCGGCCTTGGCTTCAATGCTGCCACCGGCAGCTATGAAGACCTGATGGCAGCAGGCATCGTGGATGCCGCCAAGGTCACACGGCTGGCTCTGCAGGATGCGGTTTCCATCGCCTCGTTGCTGATCACGACCGAAGCCGTGATTGCCGATAAGCCGGAACCGCCGGCTGCCGCGGCCGGTGGAGGCGGCGACATGGGAGGAATGGGCGGCATGGGAGGTATGGGCGGTATGGGAGGTATGGGAGGAATGGGCGGTATGGGAATGATGTGAGCTGCTCCTTCAGCTGAGTTCCCCCACGTAGCGGGCCACCTGCAGGTCAACTCCTGTGATCGCGGTGCCCACCACCACGGCCTCGGCTCCAAGCTCCAGGGCCCGTCTGGCTTCCCGGCCACTGCTCAGGCCTCCTTCACAGATCAGGGCAGCTGTCTTCGGCAGCCTGCCCTGCAGGGCCTCCACCAGGTCCCAGCCAGGGGGGCGCAGTCCTGAGGTTGCCTCGGTGTATCCGAACAGAGTGGTCCCGATCCAGACACAACCGAGTTCAGCGGCCCGGATCCCGTTCTCAAGGGAGTCCACATCGGCCATCAACGGAGCTCCCAGCTCGCTCCTGGCCCGTTGAATCAGTGCTTCAAGGTCGTCTTCACCGGGTCGCTGCCGGTCGGTTCCATCGATCGCCACCACATCGGCGCCAGCTGACCAGACGGCCTTGATCTCCTCCCACCGAGGGGTGATGTACACGGAGCTGCCGGCAAAGGTTCGCTTCCAGAGGCCGATGATCAGGGCATCGGGGCATCGACGTCGCACTGCGCCGATGTGTTCCGGACTCTCGAGTCTTACGCCACTGGCTCCGTTGAGGAGAGAGGCTTCGGCCATCGCGGCGATCACCTGGGGGTGGCGCATCGGCGAAGCTTCCGGAGCCTGCACCGAGACAATCAGTCCGGTGGGCCTGGGAAGCGGTTGAACCACGGTGGTCAGGAAGCGCGTGGCAAGTCTGCGTGATCCTCGGGAAGCCAGGCGCGCAGGTCGGCCAGCGCCTGCGGCACCGGCGCTGGACTGTTCGGGGGCACCGCCCGCAGCCTGGTGTTCAGCTGGGGCAGAGGTGCCAGTTGAGGGGCGGTGGCTGGTTGCGAGATCGGCGTGGCCCGATCCTCGTGTTCAAGGCCGAGGATGGCTTCTTCAAGCCGTTGGCGGAACAGGGTTTTCATCCGGGTGAACAGCGCTGAGGAGCGCTGCGTCCTGACAGGTATCACCCTCTCCGATGAGGATTTTTCCAGGGGTCGCCCAGGTTCCGTGGCGGATTCGTCTTGCAGCCCGAGTCTGGTGAGGAACCAGGCGACAGCATTTTCACCCTCAGCGGCCTTCAGCTCCTTGTCCACGAAGGTCTCCAGATCCTCCAGCCCACGACGGTGGACCCACTGCCGGCCCAGATGCGTGGCCAGTTCGGTGTGCCGATGGGCCACCGCAGCCAGCAGAGCGTTGGCAAGGGCGGGGTTCGAAGCGGGTTGAGGTCGCGGCACGGGTATCCGGGAGTTCAGGAGAGCTTTCGATCCAGCAGCGGGCGAATCAACAGGAACAGCCCTGCTGCCAGCACGGCCAGCACGGCCAGGCAGGTGCCGCACGACAGATTGCCGTAGGGAGCCTCGAGCACGATGGTCTGCAGGGAGACATGGCCTGAGTAGGCGGCACGGATCGGTTCTATGGCGAAGGTAAGGGGATTCACGGCAGCGAGCCAGCCCAGCCAGTTCGGCATGAAGCTCAGAGGCGCCAGGGCCGTGCTGGCAAACAGCAGGGGGAGGTTGGCCACAAAGATCACGGCGATCAGTTCGATGTGGCCTGGCAAGGCGAAAGCGAGGCCCAGGCTGAGCGCCGTCACGGCGAAGACAATGAGAAGAAGCGTGACCAGCACCAGCAGCAGCCCGGTTCCTCCCGGCCAGCCGTCACCAAGGGCTGCAGCCATGGCCATGATCGCCAGACTCTGGACCATGCTCAGAACCGTGATGTAAAGCACAGAGGCCAGCACGATTGAACTGCGGGAGCGCAGAGGGGCCACCAGCAGCCGATTGAGGAAACCGAATTCCCTGTCGAACATCACGGGCAGCCCGGCATTGAGAGCACCGCTGAAGGCGGTGAACACGATCACCCCGGCGCCCAGGAACTGGCCATAGCGGATTCCGTCGGGAAGGAGGCCTGCGGGGGCTTCTGCGAACAGGGCCCCGAAAAGCACGAGCCAGATCAGCGGCTGCAGGATGCCGGCCACAAGAGTGGAAGGGCGTCGCTGCAGCTGCACGAACAGGCGACGGGTGAGGGCCAGAGTCTCCTGACAGATCTCGGAGAAGGCTGAGGGTTCCGGGGTGGGAGTCGCCGGGCTCAGCGGTTGGACTTCAGTGATCATGACGGCGTTGATGAAGGGGCCGAAGCTTGAGGGCGCAGGAACGTTCAGCGCATCTGCTGCTTGCGTTCGGTCTTGGCGTCTCGGCTGCCAGCCACGGCCAGTTCCGCATCCATCAGGGTGCGACCCGTGGCCTGAAGGTAGACATCATCCAGGCTGGGCCGGCTCTGGGCCAGAGCGAACACCGGCAGGTCGGCTTCCGCAAGCTGCCGTCGCATCTGTTCGAGCACGGAATCGTTTTCGATCACGAGGTTCAGGGAGTAGCCCTGAGAGCGGTTCACAACAACCTGTCGAACCCCGGCGCAGCCCGAGAGCAGCTCCTGAACACGGAGGGCCTCGGGCTCATCACTGAATTCACGAACCCGGAGAGTGACCCGATCACCGCCGAGGGTGGCCTTCAGTTCGCCAGGGGCTCCCTCGGCAATGACACGGCCGGCATCCAGGATGGCCAGCCGGTCGGCGAGAGCATCCACCTCTTCCAGGTAGTGACTGCTGAGCAGCACGGTCGTGCCGTTGTCACGCAACTGCCTGAGCACGGTCCAGATGGCGGAACGGCTTTCGATGTCGAGCCCTACCGTGGGTTCATCAAGCACCAGCACCCGCGGTTGGTGCAGAAGTCCGGCAGCCAGATCAAGCCGACGCCGCATTCCACCGGAATAGCTCCCGCAACGCCGGTCGATCCATTCGTGCATGCCCAGCAGCGCCGTCAGCTCGGCGATGCGACGATCCCGGTCTCCGGCCGGCATGTGATATAAAGCCGCCTGCAGTTGCAACAACTCCCGGCCTGAGAGGATTTTGTCGATGGCCACATCCTGCGCCACATAGCCCAGGAGTCGTCGCACGGCGCGCGGATGGTGGAGGGCATCGATCCCCGCGACCCGGACGGATCCACTGTCCGGAGCGAGCAGGGTGCAGAGGATGCGTAGCGCAGTGGTCTTGCCCGCCCCGTTCGGACCGAGAAGCCCATAGAGGCAGCCGTCCGGAACGGTCAGAGAAAGACCGTCGAGAGCCTGAATGGCCTGAGACTTGGCGCTCCCGTAGCGCTTGACCAGGCGATGCAGTTCAATCACCCGACGCGCTCCTCCTGTGGGTCGATTCTGTTGAGTGGAATCTAGGGAGAGCCGCTGGCGAGCAGCGCCAGGATCTGATCCTGCAGGCCCACCGACTGGGGCAGACGGGCCAGGAGCAACAACAGGCAGAGGCCGAAGAGATAAAGGATCGACCAGCGGAAGACGGATCGGGCCGAGTGGAGATCTTCAGGGTCCTGACGTAACCGTGCGCAGAGCTGGATCAACCTGGCGTTGAACGGCACCACCAACAGGGCGTAGAAGACCCCACCGACCGGAAGAGCCACGGCCCCCACAAAACTGATCAGGACCGTGGCCCAGCCGTAGTGCTGGATCGCCCTGGCTGTGACTGTGGCGCCCTTCACCACCGGCAGCATCGGGATTCCCACGGATCTGTAGTCATCCCGTAAGAGCAGAGCCAGAGCCCAGAAATGGGCCGGGGTCCAGAGCATCACCAGGGCGAACAACCACCAGGCCGTCCAGCCCAGCTGGCCGCTGGCTGCTGCCACTCCAACCAGGGGGGGGATCGCACCGGCCACGCCACCGATCACGATGTTCTGAGAGGTGCGCGGCTTGAGCAGGGCTGTGTAGAGCAGCACGTAGCTGCAGAGCCCGAACAGGGCAAGTCCGGCGGCCAGCGGATTGGCTCCGAGCAGCAGCAGCGCGACAGCGGCCGCAGTGAGGGAAATGGCGAGCCCCATGGCCTGACCTTCCTCGAGCCTCCCGGACGGCAGGGCACGACGGCTTGTGCGCACCATCCGGCCATCCAGCTCCTGCTCCCAGAGGCAGTTGAGCACCCCGGCGGCTGCCGAGGCCAGAGCACCCCCGCAGAGCGTGCAGGCGATCGTTCCACCGGCCACAGGCCAGTCGCCGCTGACGGCCATGCCTCCGAGGGTGGTGGCCAGCAGCAGGGGGATCAGCCTGGGCTTGGCAACCTCGAGCCAGGCTGGCAAACGAACCGAACGGGGAACGTTGGGTGAGGCGCTAACCATGGGTCGGTTCTCCGTGGATTTGGACAGCGGCTGAGGCGGCGGCAGCGAGCAGCGCCACCAGCAGAACGGCTCCGATCTGATGCCCCACCGTGATCAGTGGCTCACTCAGCCGGACGCTCATCGCCGTCGCTCCCAGGGCGATCTGGAGAGCGATCAGGGGAACCACGGCAAAGGCGAGAACCTGCACGGAGCGATGGCCGGCAGGTAGAGCGAGTGAAGCGGGAGCCAGGCTGCACGCCAGGAGGGAGACGGGTGTGGCGACACTGCGGTGCGAACCCAGCCAGAGGCAGGATTCGCCCAGCTGCAGGCAGCGATCTGCTGCCCACTGGCTCGCCATTGCGCCGCCGAGCAGGGCCTGAACCAGGATCCCGGCCAGGGCGAGCAGGCAGAGAATGCGCCACCAGGGGGGCAGGGCTTTCGTGGTGGCTGGCCGGGGTAGGAGTGCCTGACGGCTGCCGCTCAGGAGGCCAACCAGGAGGAGTGCGGTGGCCAGGTGTGCGGTGACCAGTGGAGCGGCCAGGAGCTGGGTGACCGTGAGGGCACCGAGTGCACCCTGAACACAGACCAGCAGCAGGCTCAACAGGCCGACGGCTGGAGACCATCGGGGCAGCGATCGACGCTTCCAGATCACGACCCCGGCCAGAATCACCAGGGCCACCCCGATGGCGAAGGCGTCCAGGCGGTGAAACCATTCCAGGAAGACCTGAAGATTCATCTGGCGACCTGGCAGCAGCACTCCGTAACAGAGCGGCCAGTCAGGACAGGCCAGCCCAGCTTCCATGACCCTGGTGGCTCCGCCGATGGCCACGAGAGCGACGAGGGCTACGACCAGGTGGGACTGGAGACGTGCCAGGTCCCTAGCCGGAGAACGGCCCGAAAGGGTGGGCTGCTCCGTGGATTGCTGAATCCCGGGACCCCCCTGGTGTGTCGCGGGGGTGACAGCCATCGACCGAAATGTGTAGAAGTGTCCACAAGGTAGCCATCATTTCCAGGCGCATGGATCCTCATTCCCTCACATCAGCCGGCCGAAACAATGCCCAGGCGTTCGGCTCCATAAGCTTGATGGAGGTGTTGTAACGCCATGAGAATTCGCACGGCGATCAATCTGGCTTTGGCCAGCACAGGGCTCGTGGCCACTGGCTGGTGGATCGGTTACAACGTCAATCTTCTTCCGGAAGTAGCCAGCTCCAATGCCAGTGTTTATGACGACCTTTTTAAGGTTTTGTTCAGCATTGGCACGGCTTTGTTCCTCGGGATCGCCATCATCCTTGTGTACAGCCTCGTCCGGTTCAGGAGGCCCGCTTCTGATCTCGGCGAAGGCCTGCCCTTTGAAGGCAACCTGCCGCTCGAAATCGTCTGGACGGCCATTCCTGCTGTCGTTGTGCTGTTTGTAGGGATCTACAGCTACGACATCTACGAACGCATGGGTGGAATGGTCACTCTCCATGACCACAGTTCCATGGCGATGAGCTCAGCGGCGATGGGGGCTCCCCACCAGGAAGAGCAGCGCTACTGGGGTGGCATCTCCCCCGCTGCTGACCCTGCGGCCAGCCCGGCGTTGCCGGTGGATGTCACCGCTATGCAGTTTGCCTTCATCTTTCATTATCCCGAAGGCAACATCACCAGCGGTGAGCTGCACGTACCCGTGGGTCAGCCCGTGGAACTCCGCATGGAGGCCAGGGATGTGATTCATGCCTTCTGGGTTCCACAGTTCCGCCTGAAGCAGGATGTCATTCCCGGTCAGCCCACCCTGCTGAGCTTCACCCCGACGCGCCCCGGGACCTATCCGATCGTCTGCGCCGAGCTCTGCGGCCCCTATCACGGGGGGATGCGCTCGAACGTTGTGGTTCAGGAACCCGAAGCCTTTGAAGCCTGGCTCGACCAGAACCGTCAGCCTTCCACCACCGCCTGACCCCCAGTGTCTTTTCAGCCATGACCCTCGCTGCTCCCCAGCCCGACGTTGCATCGGTTTCGCTTCAGCCATCGGGTTGGCTGCGTTACTTCAGCTTCAGTACCGATCACAAAGTGATCGGACTTCAGTACATCGTCTGCGGCTTTCTTTTCTATCTGATCGGGGGAGCCCTGGCCGGAGCGATCCGATCTGAGCTGGTTACGCCGCTTGCGGACTTCATGCCTCGGGAGACGTACAACGAAGTACTGACTCTCCACGGAACGATCATGATCTTTCTCTGGATCGTTCCCGTTGTTAATGGTGGTTTCGGAAATTATCTGATCCCCTTCTACGTGGGAGCCCGAGATATGGCGTTTCCGCGCCTCAACGCGGTCGCTTTCTGGATGATTCCTCCTGCGGGTATCCTGCTGATCAGTTCCTATTTTCTGGCAGGGGCTGCCGCCCAGTCGGGTTGGACCGCCTATCCGCCCCTGAGCACCACCACTCCTGCGGCAGGTCAGATTGTCTGGATTCTGAGTGTTCTGTTGCTGGGGGGAAGTTCAATTTTCGGGGCGATCAACTTCGTCGCCACGATCCTGAAGCTCCGGCGTCCGAAGCTCAAGATGATGCAACTTCCGATGTATTGCTGGGCCATGCTTGGCACCAGCATTCTTGTGGTGTTGTCCACTCCTGTTCTTGCTGGAGTGCTGATCATGCTGAGCTTTGACATCGTTGCTCACACGGGATTCTTCAATCCTTCCCTGGGCGGCAATGTTGTTGTATACCAGCATCTTTTCTGGTTTTAC
Source organism: Cyanobacteriota bacterium (assembly GCA_035285465.1). Lineage (GTDB taxonomy): Bacteria > Cyanobacteriota > Cyanobacteriia > PCC-6307 > Cyanobiaceae > UBA5018. The sequence goes on along the minus strand of JAYKHC010000010.1, from coordinate 5,297 downwards.
TCACATCCAGCTGTTTACATCATGGTCTTGCCGGCTTTCGGGCTGGTCAGCGAAATTCTGCCCGTGCATGCTCGCAAGCCTCTGTTTGGGTACGCCACCATGGTCTATTCCATTATGGCAATTGTGTTTCTTGGGCTGATTGTCTGGGCCCACCATATGTTCACCAGCGGCACGCCTCCTTGGATGCGGCTCTTTTTCACCATTGCCACCGCGTTCATCGCTGTTCCTACCGGAATCAAATTCTTCAATTGGCTGGCAACTCTGTGGGGCGGCAAGATCGCTTTGAACAGTGCGGTTCTGTTCAGTTGCGCCTTTATTCTTCATTTCGTGTTCGGCGGTATCACGGGAGTGTCTCTTGCTCAGGTTCCATTTGATATTCACGTGCACGATACGTATTATGTTGTTGGCCATTTTCATTACATCGTTTATGGTGGAACTGTTTTTGTTATCTTTGCTTCCCTCTATCACTGGTATCCCAAGTTCACGGGAAGAATGCTGAATGAAGATCTTGGACGTCTTCATTTCCTCCTCACGTTCCTGGGGTTCAACCTTTGCTTTCTCCCTCAGCACTGGCTCGGTCTCAATGGAATGCCACGCCGAGTCGCTGAGTATGACCCTGCCTTCACGATTCTCAATCAAGTGAGCAGCGTTGGGGCTCTGCTGATGGCGATCAGCACACTTCCCTTGCTGATCAACATCGTGGTCACCGCCATGAAGGGTGAGAAGGCCGGCGATAATCCCTGGAACGCCCTCACGCCCGAATGGCTGACAAGCTCACCTCCTCCTGTTGAAAACTGGAAGGGAGAAGCTCCTTTGGTCGAAGAACCTTACGGCTATGGCCAGCACCCATCACCCATCCAGCCATGACAACAACCCTTCCCCAGCAGGCTGATTCTGAGATCAGTATCGCCCATTCCCATGGTGAAGAAGCGCATCCTGACTTCAGGCTCTTTGGCCTCACCACTTTTCTTGTGGCGGACGGGATGACCTTTGCGGGATTTTTTGCAGCCTATCTCACGTTCAAGGCGGTCAATCCCCTGCCGGTAGGCAGCAACTACGAGTTGGAATTGCTGCTCCCAACCATCAACACCGTTTTGCTGATCGTCAGCAGTTTCACGTTTCACAGGGCGGGTCGTGAGTGTCGTGCTGATCGCCTTTCCGCCAGTCGAGGCTGGCTGCTGCTGACAGGTCTGCTTGGCGCGGCCTTTCTGGCAGGGCAGATGGTGGAGTATTTCTCCCTTCCATTCGGCCTCACCGACAATCTCTTTGCAAGCACCTTCTATGCACTCACCGGCTTCCACGGTCTTCACGTGACCCTGGGAGTGATCTGCATTGGAATCGTCGCCCTGCAGACCCGTCCTGGCGGGGTGATCAGTGCCAAAAGCCATTTCGGCCTTGAGGCCGCTGAGCTTTACTGGCACTTTGTTGACGGTATCTGGGTGGTTCTCTACGGCCTTCTTTACCTGCTCTGAAGACTGATTCCAATCGCTCCGGTCAAGGTTGGCTTGCCTTCTGTCTCTCTTTCTGGGCACAATTCAACCAAATTCGTTCTCGATGAGTTCACGATGCTGGCCAGCAATGGTTGGGTGAATCAAAAATCCCCTCATCACGATCAGTCCAGGCCGGAACCTCTGGTGGGCAAGGCTCTTCTCGACCGTGCGCGCTCCCTGAGCAACCGTTCGGAAGAGCAGATCGCCCGCGGCTGCGGGTACGTCGGCCCGAGTGGCCGCGTCCTCAAGAAGAGCTTCTACCGAGCCCTGGTGGAGGCCAAGGGATATGCCACCCCGGCCAGGGTGCAGACCCGGGGCCACGCCAGGTCTGGAGTCAAGGGGCGTCAGGCTGACTTCCGCACCCGGGTGCATGGCAACGGCAATCTGATGATCGGCCACGCCTATACCCGCCGCCTTGGCCTGCTTCCAGGCGATGAACTGAGAATTGAACTCCACGCGGAAACGGGCTCCATCTGGCTCCACCCCCTGAAGGAGGGTCCTTCTGAAACAGAAGGCGGCTCAGACCTCAGGGACCCCTGCCCCACCCCAGCAATCCAGGCACGGGCGAGCCAGAGCGAGTAGACCGCCTCAGGGTTGGCGGTTTTTCCGGCAAGGCTTCTGAGGGCTACACCGGCGTCAGTTGTGGGTCTCACGACGGGTATCTCGGTTCAGTCAGGCTCTCCTGGGTGGAAGCTGGCGCTGAAGATCAGCAGATCAAGACCACTGAAAAGAAAGCTCACCCCCACCAGGATTCCGAGCACAGACAGCAGGGCGCCCACCTTCATGCTCAGGATCAACACCCCGAGGATCAAGGTCACCACTCCGTTCATCAACCCCCAGCCCCAGCCGCGCACCTTGCGGTGACTGATGGAAACCCCTACGGCCACGAGTCCTTCCACCAGAAACACAATTCCGATGGCCAGGGCCAGCGACACCACCGGCCGCATGGCTGAAAGGGGGCCGGCACCAAGCTGCTGCAGCATGGTGATTCCTGCGATCAGGAAAACCGTGGAGACCACCAGCCGCCAGAAGCTGAGCCAGCGGCCGAGTTGACGGGCCCGCATCAGGTTGTTCACCCAGCCCACGATGCCCCCGACCAGAAAGGCCACCGCAACCACCGCGGTGATCACTTCGGAGGTCCCGACAGGGAACAGCAGCGAGAGTCCCCCCAGCACGAGCATCAGGATCCCTTCGAAGAGGGTGAAGGCTCGCAGCGAGGTGTTGGCGGAACCCCTGGAAGCGCTGGCCATCATTCCTGCCCGGGCATGTCAGAAACGTAGGCAGGAGCTCCGGGTGTGGCCCTTCAGCCGTAACCCTGTGACACCAGCCAGTCAGCAGAGATCGATTCGCTGCTCTGTGGGCCGGCTCCGGCTTCCAGCAGCCGTTCGGTGTATTTGGCCAGCAGATCCGCTTCAAGGTTCACAGCATCGCCAGCCCGCAGCAGCTGCAGGGTGGTCATCGACCAGGTGTGGGGGATCACAGCGATCCAGAAGCGGGCGCCATCGCGGCTGCAGCCAGCCACCGTGAGGCTGATCCCGTCCACGGCCACACTGGCTTTCTCGCACACATAGCGACCGAAGCGGGGCTCACTCCAGGACAGTTCCAGATGCCAGGACGCTGAGCGTCGCTCGACCAGCTGAACCGTTCCGATCCCATCGACATGGCCACTCACCAGGTGTCCCCCCAGCCGGTCGGCCAGCCGCAGAGCTGGTTCCAGATTCACGGCAGCACGGCGGTCGGCCTTGGCGGCCAGGGTGGAGCGAGCCAGGGTTTCCTCGCTCACATCGGCGCGGAAGCCATCGTTCATTCGTTGGGCCACCGTGAGGCACACGCCATCCACCGCCACGCTCTCTCCGAGCGAAAGGGTCCCGGAACTCCAGCCGTTTTCGCTGGGATGCCAGCGAAGCCGAACGCCTGACTTCACCCGCTCGATGGTTCCAGTGGCCTGAACGAGTCCGGTGAACATGCGCGGTGTCTCCAGCCATGGCCATAATCGAACACAGAGCCGTCGCAGAGAGTCCTTCACGATGGTGGAGATGAGCGTGGCTGGGATCGCCCTTGACGCTGCCAGCCGCAGTCCGATCGTGCTGCTGCGTGATCCTTCCGGCCGCCGCCAGGTGCCGATCTGGATCGATCAGGCCCAGGCCCACAACATCCTGGCGGGGTTGAGTGATCAGAAGCCACCGAGGCCTCTGAGCCATGATCTGATGGCTGCCCTGATGCAGGCTGGTGGCCTGAGTCTGGAGCGGGTGGTGATCCACACGATCGAAGCGGCCACCTTCCGCGCCGTGCTCAAACTGAGCCGTGGCGGGGATCCGGCCGAGATCGAACTGGACGCCCGTCCCAGCGACGCGATCGCCCTGGCGGTGCGTACAGGCGGCAGCATCTGGATGCTTGAGGAGGTGGTGGCCGACGCTTCCATCCCCGTGGATGCGGAAGCCGACGCAGAGGACGATGCAGACTTCCGCCGCTTTCTCGAGAGCACCAGCCCGGCCGAGCTGATCCGTCATGTGAGCAGGGCTCAGCCTGATCTGGCGGCTCCCGAAGCCACTCAGCCTCCCGAGCCGGAGCCTGATCGCGACTCCCCCGACCCTGAGCCACCCCCGGATGAGCCTCCGACACCTGGGGCGGCCTGATCACCCCTACGGCCGCCGCAGCGACGGCACGGCTCTGTCTGTTTCCCCGTTCACGCTCGGGACGATGCGGGCTCTGGGCAGTGCTGCCCAGATGGAGTCAGTGCTGCGGGCGGCCCTTGAGGCCGGGATCAATCATCTGGACACCGCTCCTGCCTATGGCCCGGCGGAGGATTTTCTGGGCCGCGCCCTTCGGCGACTCCAGCGCGAGGGCGCTGTTCCGGAGGGAGGCTGGCGGATCACCAGCAAGCTGTTGCCCGGCTCAGAGCTGGTTGCAGGTCAGCATCAGCTGCAGGCGATTCTGGAGCGGCTGGGGGTTCCCAGGCTCAGTCATCTGGCCGTGCATGGTCTGAACAGGCCTGAGCACCTCCACTGGGCCCTGGAGGGTGATGGCGCTGCCCTGCTGGCCTGGGCCCGGGAGAGCGGGCTGGTGGAGGCGGTTGGGTTCACCAGCCACGGCAGCAACGCCCTGATCAAGCAGGCCCTTGCTTCTGGGCGCTTCAGCTTCTGCGGCCTGCATGTGCATCTGCTGGATCGCACCCGCCTGGCCCTGGCCAGGGCCGCCCTGGCTGATGGCATCGGTGTTCTGGCCATCTCGCCGGCCGACAAGGGCGGCCGTCTCTACGACCCTCCCGCGGAACTGCAGGCGGACTGCGTTCCCTTTCATCCTCTTGAGCTGGCATACCGCTTTCTGTTGGAGCAGGGGATCTCAACCCTGAGCCTGGGGGCTGAGCAGCCGGGAGATCTGGCCTGGGCTGCAGCCCTCACTGGACGGATGGAAGGGTCGCCTGAGGTGGCTGCTGCAGTGGCACGGCTTGATGCCGCCCAGGCTGGGCGCCTGGGGGCCGAGCACTGCGGCCAGTGCCGGGCCTGCCTGCCCTGCCCCAGCTCGGTGCCGATTCCGGAATTGCTGCGCCTGCGTAATCTGGCCCTGGGCCACGGCATGAAGGCCTTTGCCGAGGAGCGCTACAACCTGATTGGCCGGGCCGGCCACTGGTGGGAGGAGATCAACGCGCAGGCCTGTCAGCGCTGCGGCGCTTGTCTGCCGCGCTGCCCGAACAACCTGGCCATTCCCGATCTGTTGTCAGACACCCACCGCCGACTGGCGGCGGCGCCGAGGCGCCGACTCTGGGGTTGAACGATCAAGAACTGCTCACCGATCTCAGGGATTCGA
>JAYKHC010000009.1:0-20319 GCA_035285465.1 Cyanobacteriota bacterium | reverse complement strand
AGCACGGTGTCGAGGGAGAAGTTGCGGCCGAGGCGGTGGTCGGTGACGCGGTTGTCCTTGGCGTTGTAGGTGCGGATCTTTTCGCTGCGGTCGCCGCTGCCCACCTGGGCCCGACGGGCATGGCGCTCCTGATCCGCTGCCTCCGCCAGCTCGCGCTCCAGCAGTTTCGCCCGCAGGATGTCCAGCGCTCGCTCCCGGTTCTGCAGCTGGGAACGCTCCTGGGTGCAGAACACCCGGATGCCCGTGGGCTTGTGGAACAAGTCCACCGCTGTTTCCACTTTGTTCACGTTCTGGCCGCCCGCACCGCCAGAGCGGGCCGTGCTGATCTCCAGGTCCTTCGGATCAATCGTCACCTCCACCGGATCGGCCTCGGGCATCACGGCCACCGTGGCCGTGGAGGTGTGCACCCGCCCCTGGGATTCGGTGGCCGGCACTCGCTGCACCCGATGCACCCCCGCCTCGAACTTCAGCCGGCTGTAGACCCCCTCCCCTTTGATCGACAGGATCAACTCTTTGAAGCCGCCCAGCTCCGCCTCGGAGGCGCTGAGCGTTTGCACCTGCCAGCCATGGATCTGGGCATAGCGCTCATACATGCGGGCCAGATCCCCCGCCCACAACGCCGCCTCATCGCCCCCGGCGCCAGCGCGGATCTCCAGCATCACGCTGCGCTCATCGCGGGGATCCCTGGGCAGAAGGGCCACGGTGAGGCGATCCCGCAGGACGGCGAGCCGTTCCTCGAGCAGGGTCAGCTCCTCCGCCGCCAATTCCGCCAGCTCCTCCTCCTCCCGCGATCCCCGGGGCTGGCGCAGCAGTTCCTGCGCCTCCCTCTGCTCCTGTTCCCACTGGCGCAGCTGGTGGGTGTCGCGCACGATCGGCTCCAGGCGGGCCCGCTCGCGAGCGAGCGACTGCAACTGGCTGGGATCCGCCGCCACCGAGGGGTCGGCCAGCTGCCGCTCCAAGGCCTCAAAGGCCTGGCAGCTGGCCTCAAGACGATCACGAAGCAGGGCGGGATCCATGGACGGACGCGACGGCGGCGGACGGGAGAGGGGACGGCGGGCAGCAAAAAGCCGGATGCGTGACGCACCCGGCTCGGGACACGGCAACCGAAGGCACCTCAGGCTGGCTTCGCCGCAGCCTCGTCCTTGGCGCCCTTGGCGGCGGAATCCGCACCCCCCATGCCGTACTTGCGCATGAAGCGGTCGACCCGACCCTCGGTGTCGAGAATCTTCTGGGTGCCCGTGTAGAAGGGGTGATTGCCACTCCAGACGTCGACGTGCAGTTCGGGCTGGGTGGAGCCGGTGGTCATCACCACCTGGCCGTTGCAGATCACCTTGGCGTCGGGATACCAGGCGGGATGAATGTCGGTCTTGGGCATGACGATCAGCGCTTGGAGAACTGGGGTGCTTTGCGGGCCTTCTTCAGACCGTACTTGCGGCGTTCCTTGGCCCGGGGATCCCGGCTGAGGTGTCCCTCGGTCTTGAGCGGCTTGCGGTTGTCGGTGGAAAGCTCACAGAGAGCCCTGGCAGCACCTTGCTTGATCGCATCGGCCTGACCGGTCAGGCCGCCGCCGCGCACATTCACCAGCAGGTCGTACTCAGCGCCCAGGCCCAGAGTCTGGAGAGGTGCTTTGACGGCAGCCAGATAGACAGGGTTGTAATTCAGATAGTTGTCACCGGGACGACCATTGATGGTGATGGTTCCGTTCCCAGGAACCAGGCGTACCCGGGCAACGGCGGTTTTGCGACGACCGGTTCCCCAGTAGACGACGGAAGAGGTGCTCATCGGGCGGACGTGGCGGGATCGAGGGAGAGAACCTTGGGCTGCTGTGCAGCGTGGGGATGCTCGCTCCCCTTATAAACCTTGAGCTTGCGGAACAACTGACGGCCGAGTGCGTTGTGCGGGAGCATGCCCTTGATGGCTTTCTCCACGATGCGCTCGGGCAGCCGAGCCTGAAGGTGCTCGAAGCTTTCGCTTTTCAGGCCACCCGGGCGACCGGAGTGGCGACGGTAGAACTTCTGGGTGGGTTTGCTGCCACTGACGCGGATCTTCTCGGCATTGATCACGATGACGAAGTCACCGGTGTCGAGGTGGGGCGTGAAGCTGGGCTTGGTCTTGCCCCTCAGCACGGAAGCCACTTCACTGGCCAGTCTGCCGAGGGTCTGGTTCTCAGCGTCCACCAGATACCACTGGCGTTGGAGCGTTTCGGTGGTGGGCAGGGATGTCTTGTTCATTTCGCCAGAGTTGGCCCACCGCGGCGGATGGGGGATACACGCCTGCGGCGTGCCATTCAGAACGACCATACCTGCAGGCGTATGTCTGACGGCTCAGGTTTGGACCTGATCGATGACAGAGGGCCTGGCGGGGGAGGACGCAGTCGGCGGGTCGGACAAAGACATCCGGAACCGCGGTTGTTGATCGTAGCAGCATGTCTCCCTGAAGGGTCCTGGCGCATAGCCGACTCTCAGCAGGCAGAGTCCATGGGGGGGAGCCGCCTCCCTGATGGAGCTCCGCTCTCGGTTCCGCCAGCGGCTCTCAAAAGCTTCCACGCTGAGTCGCCCCTCGCCCACCGCCACGAGCTGGCCCATCACCAGCCGCACCATCCCATAGAGAAAGCCGCTGGCCTGCAGTTCCACAACGATCAGGTCTCCATCCCGTTCAACGGACACCTCCTGGAGGGTGGTGCGGGCATGGGGCCGGCTGCTGCCCGCCAGCTGGAAGGCGAGAAAATCATGCTCCCCCAGCATCCCTTTCAGGGCTGTGGCCATGGCCGCTTCGTCGAGCCTGATCCGGTAGCGGTGCCAGCTCCAGGGAGCCAGGAACAGATTGGGAGTCCGGGCGTTGAAGATCGTGTAGCGATAGCGTCGCCAGCTCGCCGAGAAGCAGGCATGCCAGTCGGCCGCCACTTCCGTTGCAGCGCAGACGCGCACCGTGTGCGGAAGCCGGCCGTTGAGGGCTTTGGGCCACCGCAGTGCCGGGATCGGACCGGCCGCGTCGAAGTGCACGACCTGGCCCGCGGCATGAACCCCGGCATCGGTGCGCCCGGCAGCCACGGCACGGCAGGGTGATGCGGGGTCGAGCGAGCCGATGGCCTCCTCAAGGATCTGCTGAACACTGAGGGCGTTGCTCTGGCGCTGCCAGCCGTGAAAGGCCCGGCCGTCGTACTGAACGCACAAAGCGATCCTGCGAAGCCGGGGGGGCGGCATGGGGGCGGAAGGGCTCAGGGGCCCTGATGCAAAGGCTCAGACCAGCTCGATGATGGCCATTTCGGCGTTGTCACCACGGCGGGGTACGGTGCGGATGATACGGGTGTATCCCCCGCTCCGATCGCTGTAGCGATCGTGGGCTTTCGTGAACAGGGCGTGGACAAGCTGCTTGTCGTAGATGTACCCGAGTGCACGGCGGCGAGCGCTGAGACTGCCGTCCTTGGCGAGGGTGATCATCCGTTCAGCCTCGTCACGGAGAGCTTTGGCCCTCGCTTTGGTGGTGGTCACACGTCCTTCGCGGATCAGCTGGGTCGCCAGCCCGCGCAGCATCGCCCTGCGCTGGTCGGCAGGACGTCCCAGCTTGGGAACTCGGCACTGATGTCGCATGGTTTCTGGGAGGAATGGATGGAGTCGGGAGGGGCTGATCAGGCGCTGGTGCGACTCTGGGGCAGGGTGATGCCGATCCGTTCGAGCGCTTCGATCACCTCGTCAGCAGATTTGGAGCCAAAGTTCTTGATCTCCAGCAGGTCTTCATAGCTGAAGCCCATCAGATCGGAGACCGAGTTCACCTGGGCACGCTTCAGACAGTTGTAGGCACGCACCGAGAGGTTGAGCTCCTCGAGGGGGATCTGGGTTTCCGCGGTGGCCTCCGGTTCCACGCCCGGTTCCTCAGCCATGGTGAGGCTGGCCAGAGGCTGAAACAGGGCAATCAACTGGTTGGCCGCCTGGGCCATGGCATCGTCAGGGGTGACGCTGCCGTTGGTCTCGATCTCGAGTCGCAGCCTCTCGCGAGCTGATCCACCTTCACCGACAGCGGTCTCATCCACCGAATAGTTGACGCGCTTCACCGGTTTGAACACGGCGTCGATCTGGAGCAGATCAATGGCGCTGGTGTCTTCGCTGTGGCGGTCCACCGGTCGGTAACCGACACCGCGTTCCACATGGACCTCCATTTCAAGGCTGTGGCCCTCTGCCACGGTGGCGATCAGACGGCTTGGGTCGATCACCTGGACCTGCGAGGAGAACTGAAGTTCCGCCGCGGTCACGGTGGAGGGTCCATTCACCACCAATCGCCCGATCTCCAGATCGCGGCTGCGGCTGTTGACGGCAATCTGCTTGCAGTTCAGCAGGATGTCGAGCACATCCTCCCGCACTCCTGGCACGGTGGCGTACTCATGGTTCACTCCGGCGATGCGAACCGCCGTGACCGCGCTACCTTCCAGGCCGCCGATCAGTACGCGCCGCAGAGCGTTGCCCAGAGTGGTGGCCTGTCCACGGTCCAGCGGGCCGATCAGGAAAGTGCCGGTCTGGGAGCGATCGGCCGCCACCTGGTGGTCGATGCGATCGATTTGATAATGCAGCACGGTCTGACGGTCAGGAATTTGGGATAACAGTTGGGAAGGTCTTCAGACGCGCCGCCGCTTGGCACGTCGGCAACCGTTGTGGGGCAGGGGGGTGACGTCCCGGATCAGGGTGATTTCCAGACCAGCCACCTGCAGGGCACGAATGGCGGTTTCACGGCCGGAGCCCGGACCACGCACGAGAACTTCAATCTGGCGCATGCCCTGTTCAAGGGCCCGACGCGCTGCTGCCTCAGCGGCCGTCTGTGCGGCGAAGGGTGTGCCCTTACGCGCTCCCTTGAAGCCACTGGCACCCGCTGAACTCCAGGAGATCACCTCTCCAGCGGTGTCTGTGATGGAGACAATCGTGTTGTTGAAGGTGCTCTGGATGTGGGCAACACCATTGGGGACGTTGCGCTTGACCTTCTTCGGGCCGGATTTCTTGACAGGCTTGGCCATGGCTTGAGCCCTGCCGTCGGCAGGAGGTGATCGGGGTTCGGATTGAGAAAGGGGAGGGGATCAGGCCGGCCACGCGGGGCAGACCTGAAGGGTCTGAAGGCCCTTACTTCTTCTTGCCTGCAACGGTCTTGCGGGCACCCCGGCGGGTGCGGGCGTTGGTGCGGGTGCGCTGGCCGCGCACGGGCAGGCCGAGTCGATGGCGTCGGCCGCGCAGGCAGCCGATGTCCTGCAGACGCTTGAGTGCCATGCCCTCCTGGCGGCGCAGATCTCCCTCGAGGGTGAACCCCTCGGCGGCGCCTCGCAGCTTCTGGACATCCCCATCGCTGAGGTCCTTCACCCGGATGTCTGGGTTGACGCCCGCCTTGGCGAGGATGGTCTGGGCACGGTTGAGACCGATGCCATAGACGTAGGTGAGGGCGATCTCAACGCGCTTGTCGCGTGGAATATCGACGCCGGCAATCCGAGCCACAGGTTCAGGAGGATCGAGTGAACAGGAAAATGGACGGGGCTGAGCTCATTCCGGATCTGGGGAAGACAGAGCGGGATGCCTCTTCCACAGCCCGAGGGCTCATCAGCCCTGACGTTGCTTGTGCTTGGGGTTGGCGCAGATCACCATCACCCTGCCGTGGCGACGGATCACCCGGCACTTGTCGCACATTTTCTTGACCGAGGCACGCACCTTCATGGGCGTATTGGTCTCCGAATTTGCAAACAGCCAAGCTATCACACCAGCTGAGCCAGATCCCTACTCCAGCAAGGCTCGGATGGAGGTTGCGATCTCATCGATGCTGCCGGTGGCCGGCACGGCCTGAAGCAGCCCCTGTGCGCGGTAATGCTCGATCAGGGCAGCCGTCTGATCCCGATACACCCCAAGGCGGTGACGAACCACGGCTTCGCTGTCATCGGCTCTCCCACGGCTCAGCAGCCGCTGAATCAGCAGAGCCTCATCCACATCCAGCAGAACAACCAGTTCGATCTGCTGCCCCAGTTCCGTCAGCAGCACATCGAGGGCTTCGGCCTGGGCGAGGTTGCGGGGGAAGCCGTCGAGCAACCAGCCTCCGCGGTGGGACAGAAGTCGAGCGCGAACGATGGCCAGCACCAGATCGTCGCTCACCAGCTCGCCACGCGCCATCACCGCGGCTGCGGCTTGCCCGAGTTCCGATCCAGCCTCCACCTCGTTTCTGAGCAGATCGCCCGTTGAGAGATGAAGCAGGTCGTGACTCCCGGCCAGTTTCACGGCCTGGGTGCCCTTGCCCGCACCGGGAGGGCCCAGAAAAAGGAGACGTTGCTTCATGGCATCAGAGCGTGGAATCTGGATGTCGGGGGGTCACTGGCGCACCATGCCCTCGTAACGCTGTGAGATCACATAGGTCTGAACCTGCTTGGCGGTGTCGATGGCAACGCCCACCAGGATCAGCAGCGATGTGGCCCCCAGACCCTGGAAGGTTCTCACCTGCGTGGCCCCCTCAACCGCCGAAGGGATGATCGCCACAGCACCGAGAAACAGACCACCCAGCAGCGTGAGACGGTTCTGCACGCCCCCCAGATAGTTGGCGGTGGCCGAACCCGGCCTCACCCCGGGAATCGCAACCCCGCTGCGCTTGAGATTGGTGGCGATGTCCACCGGATTGACGGTGAGCGAGGCATAGAAGAAGGAAAAGCCGCAGATCAGGGCGAAGAACACCAGCGCATAGAGCCAGGGGATGCTGCTGTTGGGACTCAGGTAGCCGGCCACTCTGATCAGCCATTCACTGCGGGTGACATTGGCCAGCGTGAGCGGCAGAAAGACAACGGCCGAGGCGAAGATGATCGGCATCACTCCGCCAGCATTGAGTTTGAGCGGCAGGTAGCTTTGCCGGGCGGAGAGAAGGGTGGCTCCGCCCACCTGGCGCTTGGCGCTGACGATCGGGATGCGGCGGTTTCCCTCCTGCACGAAGATGATGCCGACGATCGTGACCAGGAACACCAGCACCAGCACCACAATCCCTCCGACGGTGCTCCGATCGCCACTCTGAGCCAGCTCGATTGTGGAGCCCAATGCTTTCGGCAGCGTGGCGACGATGTTCACGAAGATCACCAGGGATGCCCCCTGGCCGATGCCCCGTTCCGTGATCACCTCGCTGATCCACATCACGACCATCGAACCTGTCACCAGAGCCATCGCCGTCTGAATCACGAACACGGGCTCGGATAACCCTGAAGTGGCATAGGGCCTCAGGATGATCGCGAAGACCACGCTCTGCAGAATCCCCCAACCCAGGGCCACATAGCGCGTGATCTGGGCAATCTTGCGTCGGCCGGCCTCACCTTCGTTCTTCTGAAGATCCTCCAGCTGGGGAAGGGCCGCTGTCAGCAGCTGAATGATGATCGAAGCGTTGATGAAGGGCAGGATTCCCAGCGCAAAAACACCGAGCGTGGAGAGACCACCACCGGTGAAGATGTCCAGAAAGCCAATCAGCTGTCCGCCTCTGGTGAGGAAGTCCTGGAAGGCAGCCCGGTCGACACCGGGAACCGGAATGTAGATGCCGAGGCGAACCAGCAGCAGCAGCCCGAGTGTGGTGAGCACCCGGTCGCGCAGGTTGCGGGACTGGATCAGCTGGCTGAGGATTTCGCCGGCACTGGGGTTGCGACCCCGACTGACGAGCATGGCGTTCGCGGATGGAGGACAGGGGCAACGGCAAAACCGCCCGCCGGGCCCAGGGCTCAGACAGGCGGCTCAGACGATAGAGCGAGGCTGGAAGGGTTCAGGTCAGTTCGCAGCTTCCTCCCGCTGCTTCGATCTTGGCTCGGGCTGAGGCCGTGAACGCGGCGGCCTGCACCGTGAGCTTTGTGGTGAGTTCACCGTCTCCGAGCACCTTGAGAGGGTGTCGGGCTGAGGTGAGCAATCCTGTCTTCACGAGCAGATCGAGGTCGACCACCGTTCCGGATTGGAGACCGGCCAATTTGCCTACGTTGATCAGGGAGTGTTCCTTCCGCTTCACCAGCTCGAAGTGCTTCAGCTTCGGCAGGCGGCGGTAGAGAGGCATCTGGCCCCCTTCGAAGCCGGGGCGGGTTGGCCGGCCCGAGCGGGATTTCTGGCCGCGCATCCCGAAGCCGCAGCTGGCACCCTGGCCAGCGGCGATTCCTCGACCCTTGCGCAGCTTGCGTCGGCGCGCACCGGGGTTCGACTGGAGTGACTGAAGGTTGATGGTCATGGTGTGGCCTCAGGAGTAGATCTGCTCAAGGGAGATGCCCCGCTCCTTGGCGGTCTCCTTGTGGGTGCGAAGACCCCGGAGGGCCGCAAGTGCGGCCCTGGCATTGTTCAGAGGGGTCTTGGACCCGAGGCGCTTGGCCAGCACATTCTTGATGCCAGCCAGCTCCAGCACCGTGCGGATCGAGCCGCCCGCGATCACCCCGGTGCCCGGAGCCGCCGGTCGGATCAGCACACTGGCAGCACCATCACAGCCATTGCTGTGGGTGGGAATGGAACTGCTGCGGGTGAGTGGAACCTTCACCAGATGCTTCTTGCCATCGGCCACACCCTTGCGGACAGCCCCGATCACATCGCCGGCCTTGCCGACGCCGACCCCCACCTGGCCCTTCTCGTTCCCCACCACGACGATCGCGCGGAAGCTCATTTTCTTGCCGCCCTTCACGGTCTTGGAGACGCGTCGGATCTGAACGACGCGTTCCTGCCATTCGGAATCGCGTTCCTGTCCGCGGCGGCCGTCGCGTCCGCGTCCGCCGCCTCCACGGCGTTCGCCGCGTCCGCCACCGCCGCCGCGGCGCTCCTGCTGACCCTCGGCGGCAGCAGGTACATCGGCTGCTCCAGGGATGTCAGCGGACTGGGTCTGATGGTTGGTTTCGGTCATGGTGAGGGCAGGGGTCAGAACTGAAGGCCCGCATCCCGGGCGGCATCGGCGAGCGCTTTGACTCGGCCGTGGTACAGGTTGCCGCCGCGATCGAAGACCACCTGTTGGATGCCCTTGGCCAGGGCACGCTTGGCGACCAGGGAACCCACAGCGATCGAGGCGTCGCAGGTTGAGCCGGTGCTGAGATCACCCCGGAGATCCTTGTCGAGGGTGGAAGCGGCGCAGAGCGTGCTCTGGGCGTGGTCGTCGATGACCTGGGCGTAGATGTGGTTGTTGGAGCGGAACACAGCAAGCCGCGGGCGATCGGCCGTGCCACTGAGGGTGCGACGCAGGCGGCGGTGCCGTTTCTGAGTCTGCTGTTTGCGGGAGAGGGAGGACATGGCGGTAACAGGGATGGGCGCTCAGGCAGACCTCATTTCTTGCCGGTCTTACCGGCTTTGCGCAGGATGCGCTCGCCTTCGTATTTGATGCCTTTGCCCTTGTAGGGCTCGGGAGGACGCACGGCGCGCACCTTGGCGGCTTCGTTACCGACAAGTTCCTTGTCGGCTCCGGAGACAAGAACCGTTGTGTTGCCTTCCACCGCGAAATTGACTCCCTCCGGAGGATCCATCTCCACCTGGTGGCTGTAGCCGGCGCTGAGCACCAGCTTCCTGCCCTTGAGAGCCGCGCGGTAGCCCACGCCGATGATCTCGAGCTTCCGGGTATATCCCTGACTCACGCCCTCCACCATGTTGGCAACGAGTGTGCGGCAGAGGCCGTGACGCTCGCGGGAGCGTCGGCTGGCCGTGGTGGGGGTGACCACGAGGGCGTTGCCGTCCTGGCTGATGGCCACGCCGTCGGGGAGAGTCCTGCTGAGCTCACCCTTCGGCCCCTTCACGGTGACCGCCAGGCCGACCAGGCTGACACTCACCTTGTCGGGGAGTGGAATCGGAGCTTTACCAATGCGTGACATGGATCGACTGCCTCGGATCAATAGACGTAACAGAGCACTTCGCCGCCAACGCCCTGTTTACGGGCATCGCGGTCGCTCATCACACCCTTGGAGGTGGAGATGATGGCCACGCCGAGGCCTCCAAGCACTTTTGGAAGCTTGCGGGTGTTCTTGTAGATGCGCAGGCCAGGCTTGCTGACGCGCTGCACCGAGCGGATGGTGGGCTGACGATGCTTGCCGCTGTACTTCAGCTCGAGCACCAGTTGTTTGCTCACACCCTCGCCTTCCTCGCTGATGTTGGCGATGAAGCCTTCGTGCTGCAGCACGGCGGCGATGCTGCGGCAGAGACGTGATGAAGGAATGCGCGTGGTCTCATGACGCTTTTCACTCGCATTGCGGATGCGGGTGAGCATGTCGGAGATCGGATCGTGGTTGGCCATTGTCGGGTCCGGAAGAGGGCTCAGTTGCTGCGGAACGGCATCCCCATCTCGCGGAGGAGGGCCCGGCCCTCTTCGTCGTTACGGGCGCTGGTGACGATGGTGACGTCCATACCCCTGATGGAGTCGATCTTGTCGAAGGAGATTTCAGGGAAGATGATCTGCTCCCTGATCCCCAGGGTGTAGTTGCCTCGGCCGTCGAAGCTTTTCGGACTGACGCCCCGGAAGTCGCGGATCCTGGGCAGGGCCAGATTGATCAGGCGCTCCAGAAAGGCATACATCCGCTCACCGCGGAGGGTGACGGCGACGCCGATCGGCATGCCCTGCCGAATCTTGAAGCCGGCGATGGCCTTCTTGGCTCGTGTGACGACAACCTTCTGCCCTGTGATCGTCGCCATTTCCGAGATGGATGCCTCGAGTGCCTTGGCATTCTGGGCAGCTTCACCCAGACCTCTGTTGACGGTGACCTTGATCACCTTGGGAACTTCGTGAACGTTGGCAAGGTTCAGATCCTTGAGCAGCTTGGGCTGGATCGTCTCCCGGTAGCGCTGTTTCAGTGACATGACGAGAGGGGGGAGGGGCGCTTCTGGGCGTGGTCAGAAGCCTGGGCTGGACGGGGTGGAGGGGCGCGGAGGGGATGGTGGTGAGGTCAATCCAGCAGTTCTCCCGTCTTCTTGAGACGTCTTTTCTTGCTGCCATCCTTGTCAACGATGATCTCGACCCGGCTGGCCACCTGCTTGGAGGCGGAATACAGCATCACGTTGGAGGCATGCAGGGAGGCCTCCTCGGTGATGATCCGGCCGCTTTCACCTTCCTGGGTCGGTTTCACATGACGGGTGCGAAGGTTGATGCCCTGCACCACGACCCGGTTTTCGTAGGGAAGCGTGCGCAGGACCTCACCGGTCTTTCCTTTGTCCTTGCCGCTGATCACCTGAACGGTGTCGCCCTTCCGGATACGCATCTTGATGCGCACAGGATGCTTGGTTTTGGGTGTGGCCGTTGCCATTTCAGATCACCTCCGGAGCAAGAGACACAATCTTGGTGAAGTTGCGCTCGCGCAGTTCGCGGGCAACGGGACCGAAGACCCGGGTTCCCTTGGGATTGTTGTCGTTCCCAAGAATCACCGCTGCGTTGTCATCAAACCGGATCGAGTTGCCGGTGTTGCGACGCAGGGTGGCCTTGGTGCGCACCACCACGGCCTTCACCACATCAGACTTCTTGACTCCCATGTTGGGCATGGCGTCCTTCACGGCAGCAACGATCACATCACCCACGTGGGCATAGCGGCGGTTGGTTCCCAGCACGCGAATGCACTGAATGCGCTTGGCGCCACTGTTGTCGGCCACGTTGAGGAAGGTTTCCTGTTGAATCATCGGAGGGTCCTCGTCAGGTGGCTGAGGCGGAGTTGATCACTTCGGCGACGGCCCAGCGCTTGGTGCGACTGAGGGGCCGGGTTTCGGTGATTCGAACCCTGTCGCCAACCTTGCAGTTGTTGGCTTCATCGTGAGCCTTGTAGCGGGTGGTGCGGCTCACCGTCTTCTTGTAGATGGGGTGGGGAAAGCGGTTTTCGACCGCCACCACCACCGTTTTATCCATCTTGTCGCTGACGACGGTGCCGACCCGTTCCTTGGTAGCCATGGGAGTGGATGGGGAATTCAGGAGCTGGAACTGGGTGTGCCGGAGCGCTGTTGCTCCACACGCACCGTGAGCAGCTGGGCCAGCTTCACGCGGGCCAACTTGAAGCGGTGCGGGTTTTCCAGGCGGCGGGTGGCTCGCTGGAAACGCAGGTCGAACAATTCGCGCCGTGTGGCATCGATCTGCTCGCTGATCTGTGCGCTGTTGAGGGCGCGGAACTCGGCAATGTCAGGGCTGGCCATGATCAGGACTCCTCGGAGGTGATGACGGACGCCGGCTCAGCCTCCTCGGCCTGGATCTCGGCCCGGTTCAGGAACTTGGTTTTCACCGGCAGTTTGTACTGGGCCAGTCGCATGGCCTCCCGAGCGATCTCCGGGGTGATTTCAGCACCACCCATCTCAAAGAGAATGCGACCCGGCTTGATCACAGCCACCCAGAACTCAGGGTTGCCTTTACCGGAACCCATTCGGGTTTCCGCTGGGCGCATGGTGACGGGCTTGTCGGGGAAGATCCGGATCCAGATCTTTCCACCCCGCTTGACGTAGCGGGTCATGGCCCGGCGGCTGGCTTCGATCTGGCGGGAGGTGATCCAGCCGCACTCCTGGGCCTGAAGGGCGAAATCGCCGAAGGCGATGGTGTTGCCGCGCGTGGCGACACCGCGCATGCGGCCTCGCTGTTGCTTCCGGAATTTGACGCGTCGTGGACTCAGCATGGTTCAGACCTCCCTCACTCCTCGTTGGAGCGATCTTCAAACTGTTGGGGCCGGCGGCTGGCGCGCCGCTTGGGAGCAGATCCCACAGGGAGCTGTTCCTTCTGACCCGGCAGCACCTCTCCCTTGAACACCCACACCTTGATGCCGAGAACCCCGTAGGTGGTGCTGGCCAGCTTGGTGGCGTAATCGATGTCGGCCCGGAGTGTGTGCAGAGGCACCCTGCCCTCGCGGGTCCATTCGGTTCGGGCGATCTCCGCTCCGTTCAGCCGTCCGGCCACCATGATCTTGAGACCCAGAACGCCGGCACGCTGGGCCCGCTGTACCGCCATGCGCATCACGCGGCGGAAGGCCACGCGCTTCTCGAGTTGCTGGGCGATGTACTCAGCCAGCAGGAAGGCATCCGCATCAACACGCTCAACCTCCACGACATTGATGCGAACCTGACGGTTCCTGTCGCCCAGGGTGGTGAGGATTCCGCTGCGCAGATCCTCGATGCCGCTGCCCTGGCGACCCACCAGCACACCGGGTCGGGCGGTCTTCAGTTCAACCTCCAGCTGGTCGGCCTTGCGGGCGATGACGACGTCACTGATCCCGGCTGAAGCGTATTTCTTGTGAACGAACCGGCGGATCCTGTCGTCCTCCTGAAGGAGAGTCGGGTAGGTCTTACTGGGTGCATACCAGCGGGAGCGGTGTTCCTGGGTGATCCCCAGGCGCAGGCCGGTTGGATGGATCTTGTGTCCCATCAGTCGGTGTCCTCGGGGTCAGGTGGAAGGAGCCACAGCAATGCTGATGTGGCATGTTTTCTTCTGGATCGCATAGGCACGACCCTGGGCACGGGGGCGGAAGCGCTTCAGCACCGGTCCCATGTCGGCGTAAGCCTGGCTGATCACCAGGGTGGCGGGATCGAGGCCGAGGTTGTGTTCAGCGTTCGCCACCGCTGAGCGCAGCACCTTGGTGATCGGGCCCGTTGAGCGGTAAGGCATGAACTCGAGCATGATCAGAGCGTCGCGATAGCTGCGGCCCCGGATCTGATCGAGCACACGACGGACTTTCGAGGCTGAGCCCCGGATGTAGCGGCCGTGTGCACGGGCTTCGGTGGCAGAGGTGGTTGCCATGGATCAGCGGCCTCCCTTTTTGTCCTTGATGTGGCCTTTGAAGGTGCGGGTGGGGGCGAACTCACCGAGCTTGTGGCCCACCATCTGCTCCGTCACATAGACGGGAACATGACTTTTGCCGTTGTGAACAGCAATGGTGTGGCCGATCATCATCGGCAGGATCGTGGAGGCCCGCGACCAGGTTTTGATGACGGATTTGTCATCGGCGGCGTTCTGCTTCTCAACCTTGCGCAGCAGGCTGTCAGCGACGAACGGACCTTTTTTGAGTGAACGTCCCATGGGGTGTCAGGCGGTGAGCAGAACGGTGTCAGGCATCAGGAGTCACGCCCGCCTCGGCTCCGCTTGGAGGTGCGGCGACGCTTCCGGAGCACGAACCGGTTGCTGGGCTTGTTGCGCTTCCGGGTCTTCAGACCCAGGGCTGGTTTCCCCCAGGGGGTGACCGGACCGGATCGACCGATCGGTGCCCGCCCTTCACCGCCGCCATGGGGGTGATCGCAGGGGTTCATCACGGAACCGCGCACCTCGGGGCGGCGACCGAGCCAGCGCTTGCGTCCGGCCTTGCCAAGACTGGTGTTGCGGATCTCGGCATTGCCCACAGCACCGAGGGTGGCGTAGCACTCACGACGCACCAGGCGCACCTCGGTGGAGGGCAACTTGAGGGCGACGTAGTCCCCCTCCTTGGCCATCACCTGGGCGCTGGCACCGGCCGTGCGAACCATCTGTCCACCCCGGCCGGCATAGAGCTCCACGTTGTGGACGCTGGAACCCAGGGGGATCGACGAGAGCGGCAGGGCGTTGCCGGTCTCGATCGGCGCATCGGGCCCGGAAATCACCGTCTGGCCGAGTGCCACGCCGGCAGGGGCAAGGATGTAGCGCTTCTCGCCATCGGCATAGAAGAGAAGTGCCAGCCGGGAATTGCGGTGGGGGTCGTAGTGGATGGCGGCCACCCTGGCTGCCACTCCGTGCTTGTCGCGGCGGAAGTCGACGATGCGGTAAAGGCGCTTGTGACCACCGCCGCGGTGGCGGCAGGTGATGACTCCACGGTTGTTCCGCCCCTTGCGGCGGTGCTTGGCGACCACCAGACCCCGCTCACGGCCCCGACCGGTGACTTCGGCGAAGTCGGTCGCGACTCGGGTGCGGGTGCCCGGGGTGATGGGTCGGTCGGTTCGGATTGCCATAACGTTTCAGACCCTCAGGACTCGGGGAAGAGCTGGATGGCGTTGCCCTCGGCGAGGCGCACCACCGCTTTCTTGATCTGGGCCCGCTTACCGGCGAACCGGCCGACACGCCGGGTGCGACGGGGCGGATTCATGGTGCTGACACCCACGACCTTGACGTCGAACAGCGATTCGACGGCTGCTTTGATGTCGGGCTTGCTGGCCCGGTGATCCACCTCGAAGGTGTATTGATTCAGCTCGAGGGCGCGGGTGGCCTTCTCGGTGATCAGAGGCCGGCGGATGACATCCGCGAGCCTGTTCTGGAATCGTTCAGCCATCGCCATAGACCTCCTGAATCTTTGCCAGTGCCTCCTGACTCACCACCAGCGTGTTGGCATTGAGCAGGTCGAACACATTGAGCTGATCGGCGGCGATCAGCTTGACGGTCGCCAGGTTGCGCATCGACCGGCGAACCACTTCGCTGGCATGGTCCAGAATCACCAGAACCTTGCTGCCGGCGTTGATGCCCAACCGGCTGAGGGCAGCCGTGATCTCCCGGGTCTTCGGTGTCTCCAGCCCTGCAGCGAAGTCCTTGACGACCACGATGTCTGTGACGCGGCTCATCAGGGCGGTGCGCAGCGCCAGCCGACGCTCCTTGCGGTTCATGGCCAGGCTGTAGGTGCGCGGCTTGGGACCGAACACGACGCCGCCCCCTGGACGCAGCGGCGTGCGGATCGAGCCCTGGCGGGCCCTTCCGGTTCCTTTCTGCTTGTAGGGCTTGCGGCCTCCACCGGCCACCTCGGCTCGTGTGAGGGTGCTGGCGGTGCCCTGTCGGGCATGGGCCTGTTGCCTCACAACAGCGCGATGCACAAGGTCGGCGGCAGCGCTTCCCCTGGCTGTCTTCAGCTCAAGGGATGCCGTACCGGCCTCCTGGCCCTGCCAATCTCGAACAACACAGTCAGCCATGGGTGTCCTCCTCAGTTGGTGGCCTTGGCGCCCACCCGGTTGGCCGGGCGGATGTTGAGCAGGGCTCCGGGTTTGCCTGGTACCGAACCCTTCACCACCAGCAGATTGCGCTCGGTGTCCACTTTCAGGATCACCAGCCCGCGGGTGGTGGTTTGCTTGCCGCCGTAGCGACCGGCCATGCGCTTACCGGGATAGACCCGCCCGGGTGTGGTCCCGGCTCCCGTGGAGCCCGGCTCGCGGTGGTTCTTCGAGCCGTGGGTCATCGGACCGCGGCTGAAGCCATGTCTCTTCTGATAGCCGGCGAAGCCGCGACCCATGGTGTCGCCGCTCACGTCAACCTTCTGACCGGTTTCGAAGGCCGCGACCGTGACTGCGCCGCCGAGCTCAAGCCCGTCAACGCTGTCGACGCGGTATTCCTTGAGGTGCCGCAGCAGCTCGGTTCCGGAGCGGGTCAGGTGACCCCGCGCTGGTTTGTTGACCAGCTTGTCGCGGATCTCTCCGAAGCCGATCTGGACGGCGGTGTAGCCGTCTGTGCCGGAGGATTTGATCTGGGTGATGCGGCAGGGGCCCGCCTCGATCACAGTGACCGGGATGGACCTGCCTTCGTCGTCGAAGAACTGGGACATACCCAGCTTCTTCCCGAGAATGCCGATGGCCATGGGAGGTTGTGCAACGCCAGCTGGACCACAGGATCTCCGCCACCGGGTGGGGGAGGAAGCCTGTGAGGCTGTTCAGAGGCAGGGTGTCTGCTGGTCCTGAAGAAGTCGTCAGGCCCGGTGACCCGGGCCGGATCGAATTCATGGGCTAGCGAGACGCCGGGGCGTCTGGGTCAGCGGGGCTGGGACTTGACGCCGGCAGATCCGGATCTCGGTGAAGAGAGGGGTCGACGGGCAGTATCCCGACGGGTGAGCGACTCGGATCGGTTGATCACAGTGGCTTGAACCCGTACTGGCCTGGGACGGTCACCACCAATGGCGACCGTTGTTCCGTGCGCAGGAGGCCCGGCTAGCGGACGGGCACTGATCAACAGAACAGTGACTGAATGTACCCCATCACCTTCCCCCACTGGCTTGCGTCTTGCTGCCAGACTTCCAGGAGACTCCCACCAGAACTGCAATGCCTCTGCTGCTTACCGGCCATGGCTTCCGGCAGGCTCTGGAGGAGGCCGGAGCGCTGGCTCTTTTCGTGCCGCTGGAGGGAGGTGCAGAAACCCGGCTGCTGCGCCGACTGCGCGCCGCCGGCTACCGCGCCACGATCACCTCGGCGCGGGGCCTGGGTGATCCCGAGGCCTATCTCTTCCAGTCTCACGGGGTCAGGCCAGCCCATCTCGGCCACCAGAGTGTGGGGCGAGGCGCGGCTGTCGGTGAGGTTCAGCTTGTGATGCCCAGGCTTGGAGCTCTTCTGGAAGGGCAGGCCCCGATTCTGCTCTGGCTCCTGGAGGGTCAGGTGCTCTCCAACGCCGAGCTGGCTTCCCTGATCGGCCTGACCAGGCGGGAACCCCGTCTGAAGCTTGTGATCGAGATGGGCGGGGCCCGCTCCCTGCGCTGGCAGCCACTTGAGCAGCTCCTTGCTGCCTGAAGCCGATGGGTTGGCGCCGGAGGCCGCCCTGGGCCGCGGCTCCTGGGTGAAGTGGATCGGGGGGGCCAGCAATCAGGATCTGGCCGCCATCGAGGATCTGGCCGGCATCTACACCCTGGCGGGAGTTCATTGCCTTGATGTGGCCGCTGATCGTGGAGTGGTTGCGGCTGCCCGCCGTGGAATCGACTGGGCTGTGGAACGTGGCGCGGTCAGGCCCTGGCTGATGGTGAGCCTCAGCGATGGGGCCGATCCCCACTTCCGCAAAGCCTGGTTCGACCCTGGCCTGTGCCCAGCGCACTGCCCCCGCCCCTGCGAGCGCGTCTGCCCGGCGCAGGCCATCGGCCCGGCCGAGGGCGATGCTCCCGGCGTACGGGCTGATCGCTGCTACGGATGCGGCCGCTGTCTGCCCGCCTGCCCGCCCGGGCTGATCTCCGAGCGGCAGCAGCTGCTCCCCGCCAGGGATGTGCCCCGGCTTCTGGCGGAGTTGCAGCCTGACGCGGTGGAGCTGCACACCCGCCTCGGCCGTGGGCCGGCCTTCCAGCGACGGCTCGAGCAGCTTCGCGAGTCTGGAGTGACGCTGAAACGGTTGGCTGTGAGCTGTGGTGTGGAACCGGCTGCCGGGGAGCGGGAAACAGCTGGGCCGGCCGATCCGGTATCCCTGGCGGCTGAGCTCTGGCAGCGCTTCGCCATGCTCCGGGCCGCCGGGTTCCGACCGCTCTGGCAGCTGGATGGTCGGCCGATGAGTGGTGATGTCGGCATCGGCACGGCCCATTCGGCCGTGAATCTGGCCCGGGCAGTGGCCGCATCGGCTCCCCCAGGCCCGCTGCAGCTGGCAGGCGGCACCAATGCCCACACCCTGGTGCTGCTCGACGGTCATCCCGAGCTCGCGGCCCGGGTCTGTGGCGTGGCCTTCGGGGGGACTGCCCGCCGACGTCTACGGCCTCTTCTGCTGCAGGCCCAGGAGCGCGGCCATGGTCTGCTGGCTGATGACCAGCTCCGGCCCGGGGCCCTGCAGTCGGCCCGTGAGCTGGTGGGCCCATGGCTGGAGCGCCGACCTCGCTAGAACGGATCGAGCTTCCAGCCCATTCATCAGCACTCAGCGCATCACCGAGGATCTCGATCGGCTGCTGGCCGTGCTCCCCTCCCCTGTGAGGGAAGCCCTCGCAAGCCAGCAGGCCGGGGCTGAGCTTCTCGAGGTGGTGCTGGACCTGGGCCGGGTTCCGGAAGCCCGGTTCCCAGGTCGGGTGATGGAACTGGGTGCGCGTGCCACAGAGCGGGCCGATCTTGCCGCTGTGCTGGATCGGCTGGGGCCGTTCGGGGGGGACAACCGGGCCGGGATCGAGCGCACGCTGCACCGCATCAGCGCCATCCGGAACCGCCGAGGCGAGGTGGTGGGTCTCACCTGCCGGGTGGGGAGGGCCGTCTTCGGCACGGTGGCGATGGTGCGTGATCTTCTGGATTCCGGCCGCTCCCTGCTGTTGATGGGGCGGCCCGGGGTGGGCAAGACCACCGCGCTGCGGGAGATCGCCAGAGTTCTGGCCGACGAGCTCGACAAGCGGGTGGTGGTGATCGACACCAGTAACGAGATCGCCGGAGACGGCGACATTCCTCACCCCGCGATCGGTCGGGCCCGGCGGATGCAGGTGGCCAGGCCTGAACTGCAGCATCAGGTGATGATCGAGGCCGTGGAGAACCACATGCCGGAGGTGATCGTGATCGATGAGATCGGCACCGAACTGGAGGCCCAGGCGGCCCGGACCATCGCTGAGCGCGGTGTGATGCTGGTGGCCACGGCCCACGGCAATGAGCTGGCCAACCTGATCAAGAATCCCACCCTCTCGGATCTGGTCGGCGGCATTCAGTCGGTGACCCTGGGCGATGAGGAGGCACGCCGTCGCCGCAGCCAGAAGACGGTGCTGGAGCGGGCGGCAGAGCCCACCTTCCCGCTTGCGGTGGAAATCCACAGCCGCGGTCGCTGGCTGGTGCACGACGATGTGGCCCAGACGGTGGATCTGCTGTTGCGGGGACAGAGCGTGCGCCCCCAGGTGCGCGAGCTCGATGGCGAGGGCCGGCTGCGGCTGCAGGAGCCGCCCGCACCCACGCCCCTGCGCCAGCCGCGCCCCCCCCGCCCGATGCCACGGTTGGCTGCGGTGCCGCTCCCGCTGGTGGTGCCTCCTCGGCCCGCGCCCGGGAGCGGGCACGACCATGAGGCCGGCAGCGAGCTGCAGGCACAGTCGCCCCAGGACCAGCAAGTCGGTTCGCTGTCAGCTCCCCTGCGTGTCTACGGCGCCGGCATTCCCCGAGGCCTGCTGGAGCAGGTGGTGCGTGCCCGCCAGCTGCCCGTGCAGGTGGCCGGCAGCGTGGAGCTCGCTGATGTGGTGCTGGCGGCGCGCCAGCAGCTGGGCCGCGATCCCCATGTGCGCCGCCTGGCCCAGGAGCTGGGCTTGCCGATCCTGGTGATCAAGAGTGCCGCCATGCCCCAGTTGCAGCGCGGCCTGGAACGGCTGGTGGAGCGTCGCCGTCAGCAGCCCGGCTCCGCAGCGGCGCTCGGCGCCGGCCTGCCCGGTGATCTCGACAACGACCTGGCGGCACTGGAGGAGTGCCGGCTGGCGGTGGAACGGGTGGTGCTGGCCCAGGGGCAACCGGTGGAGCTGCTGCCCCGCAGTGCCCGGGTGCGTCAGCTGCAGGCTGAGCTCGCCGAGCGTTACCGACTGCGCACCGCGGTGTTCGGCCATGCCGACCAGCAGCGTCTGCGGGTGTTCCCTGCCTGAGTGGGCGATTGACGAAGGTCGCCCCGCTGTGGGTAACTATTTGGGTGCTCTCGGGTTGGCGCTTCGGCGTTCGGTCTTTGAGGCGCGTTGGGCCGTCGCCAAGCGGTAAGGCAGCGGGTTTTGGTCCCGCCATTCCTAGGTTCGAATCCTAGCGGCCCAGTTTT
>JAYKHC010000008.1:0-2835 GCA_035285465.1 Cyanobacteriota bacterium | reverse complement strand
TCACCAGCCCGCAGGTTGCTGGTGATGGCGTGACGTCCAGAATGGTCGGGAACCGACTGGCTGCCGCATGCGTGAAGCGCTGCTCGTGGTGGACCTGCAGAACGACTTCTGCGCTGGCGGCGCCCTGGCCGTGCCGGATGCGGATGCGGTGGTGCCGCTGGCCAACCGGTTGCTGCAGAGGGCGGCGATCCGGGTGCTCACGGCCGACTGGCATCCGGCTGAGCACGCCTCCTTCGCAGCCAGCCAGGACGGCAGGAAGCCCTTCGAGCAGGGACTGGTGGGCGGCATTGCCCAGACGCTGTGGCCCGCGCACTGTGTGCAGGGCAGCCAGGGAGCCGCCTTCCACCCGGGCCTGAACAGCGATCCGGCGGATCTGATCGTGGGCAAGGGCTTCCGGCCCCAGCTCGACAGCTACTCAGCCTTCTTTGAGAACGACCGGATCACCAGCACCGGCCTCGATGGCTACCTGCGCGCACGCGGCGCCGAGGCCGTGATGATCATGGGGCTGGCACTCGACTACTGCGTGGCCTGGTCTGCGGAGGATGCGGCACGGCTCGGCTACCGAACGCGTGTGTTCATCCCGGGTTGCCGGGCCATCGACCAGGGGGGATCACTGCAGCGTGCCCTCGACACGATGCGGCAGGCCGGCGTGATGTTCGACGACAGCGAAACCCTGTGAACAGTCCAGGGCCAGGCCTGATCAGCTCGCTGCTCGACACCGACCTCTACAAGCTGCTGATGGCCCGCTGGGTGCTGAGGCACCACCCCGAGGTGGAGGTGGAGTTCGCCCTGGTGAACCGCACGCGCAGAGTGCGCCTGGCGGAGCAGCTCGACCTCGATGCGCTGCGCCAGGAGCTGGAGCGGTTCCGCACGCTCCGGTTCAGCGCTGAGGAGGTTGCGGCGCTCGCCAGCCTGCGGATCGGCGGGCAGGAGGTGTTCCCCACCCCCTTCCTCGAGCAGCTGCAGCAGCTGCGGCTGCCGCCGTTTGAACTGTGGGTGGAGGACGGCCAGCTGCGGCTGAGCTTCCGCGGGCCCTGGGCAGCGGCGCTGCTCTGGGAGGTGCCGGCCCTGGCGCTGATCACGGAACTGCGCTCCCGGGCGGTGCTGCGGCGGCTGCCTGATGCCGAGCGGCAGCAGCTGTTCGGGGCAGCCCGCACGCGGCTCCACGCCAAGCTGGAGCGGCTGGCAGCCCTGCAGGGTCTGCGGCTGGTGGACTTCGGCACCCGGCGCCGCTTCTCGGGCGCCTGGCAGGAGCAGGCCCTGCTGGCCGCACGCCAGCGGCTGGGGTCCGCCCTGCTCGGCACATCCAACCTGCAGTGGGCGCTGCGGCATGGACTGCCGCCGATCGGCACCCATGCCCACGAGTTGCCGATGGTGCTGGGGGCGCTCGCTGGCTCCGATGGCGAGCTGGCCGAGGCGCCCTACCGGGTGCTGCAGCAGTGGCAGGAGCTCTATGGCCCCCCGCTCGACATCGTGCTGCCGGACGCCTACGGAACCGAGACCTTCCTGCACAGGGCTCCGGCCTGGGTGGCGCGCTGGGGCGGCCTGCGCCTTGATTCGGGTGACCCGCAGGCCCTCGGTGAAGCCGTGATCGCCTGGTGGCTCGCCCATGGCGAGGATCCCAGCGCCAAGACGCTGATCTTCTCGGACGGACTGGATGTGGAGGCGATCGAGCGGCTGCACCACCAGTTCGCCGGCAGGGTGCGCCTCTGCTTCGGCTGGGGCACGCTGCTCAGCAACGACTACCGCGGACTGCATCCAGACGATGCGCTGGCGCCCCTGAGCCTGGTGTGCAAGGCGATCAGCGCCAACGGCAGGCCCACGGTGAAACTCTCCGACAGCGGCGGCAAAACGCTTGGCCCAGCCGCCGAAGTAACCCGCTACCAGCGGGTGTTCGCAGCGGGGCGGGAAGCCCAGTCGTCCTGCAGGACACCGAACCGTCCAGCCCCAGCAAGCGCTCAGGGTCGGCCTCCAGGGACGGATCTGCAGGGGCGATCGGAAGGAGCTCAGGGCAGCACAGGTGTGGCCTGGTGATGGGCTCGCCAACAAAGAAGGCGCCCCGTGGGGGGCGCCTTGGCACCGGTTGCGGCGATCATCTCCTCACACCAGAAACGGCCGGTCGGGTGTCATTGGCTTCACGGATGGCCTGCCTGGGCCTGACAGGAGAGGAAAGGGATCACGTCTCTGGGAAGAGATGCTCGGGGCTTGACCTTCTCAGCTGTGAACCCTGCTCGGGTTATGCAACCCGGGGGATCAACACACGGAAAACAGAACGGGCATATCGCTCTCTGCAGCTACGGGATGACGCTCGCGCCGCGTCACCGAGTTCACCTTGTGTGTGTCGCATCGTTGGCGCACCTCCGCTGTGCGCACCGGCTCAGGTGATCCCCGGCCGGACTCTGTTGGAGGGTGAGGGTCGGGTCGGCTCCCGGCCTCCCCTCAAGTTCAAGCTACGCCCCTTTTCAGCTGGCGGTGGCTTGTGGCGGTACCTGTTCCCGTACCTGCCGATCGTCCCATGGAGACCGGTGTGCCCCGGGCTCACTCAGTCAGCAGGCCCAGCGCGCTGGCCAACGTGTCGGCTTCAGCAGCCGGCTTGTCATGGCGCCAGCGGGCGATGCGGGGGAAGCGCACGGCGATGCCGCTCTTGTGGCGGCTCGAGCGCTGAATGCCTTCAAAGGCGAGCTCAAACACCTGGATGGGTTCCACTGCCCGCACCGGTCCGAAGCGCTCGGTGGTGTGGCTTCGGATCCAGCGATCAAGCGCCGTGATCTCGCTGTCGTCGAGACCGGAATAGGCCTTGGCGAAGCTCACCAGTCGAGCCGGTTCGTCGGCGGC
>JAYKHC010000007.1:0-8586 GCA_035285465.1 Cyanobacteriota bacterium | reverse complement strand
CCACGGTGAGGTCGCAGGCACCGAGTTTGCCCGGTTTGATCGTGCCCCCGTACACAAAGATTGAGGGGATGTTCATGCGGGCCATGGCAAGCATGGCGCCCGGCATGTTCTTGTCGCAGCCGCCGATCGCGAGCAGCGCATCCATGCTCTGGCCGTTGACGGCCGTTTCGATCGAATCGGCGATCACCTCACGGCTCACCAGGGAGTATTTCATTCCCTCGGTGCCCATGGAGATGCCATCGCTCACCGTGATCGTGCCGAACATCTGGGGCATCGCCCCGGCGGCATGGGCTGACTCCTCAGCACGGCGGGCCAGATCGTTCAATCCCAGGTTGCAGGGCGTGATCGTGCTGTAGCCGTTGGCGATCCCGATGATGGGCTTGCTGAAGTCTCCGTCACCGAAGCCGACCGCCCGGAGCATGGCACGGTTTGGGGAGCGCTGAACGCCCTGGGTGATGGCGGCGGAGCGGAGCATGATCCGGGGTGGCTGGCGGTTTGAGAAACCTACCGATGCACCTGTCGTGAATCGATCAGCCGTTCATCCACCCGCCGCCAGGCTCTCAAGCTGTCGGCGCACATCCTCGATCGCCTGATTGAGCTGGTGCACCTTGTCATGGAGATCGGGATCCGGTGTTGGATCCACGGGTGGTGCGTCCGGTGCGGCGGCCTGGCGAGCGTTCTGCCCGACGCCCCCATGCCGCCGCCGCCGCTCGGTCTCCGCGAGAAGCCACCAGGCCAGACCCGCCGCCCCCAGCACGGCACCGGCCATGGCGCTGAGCAGCACCGGTGAGCGGTCGCTGCGGCTTGATGAATCGGCCATGAAAGGGTGGGGCTCGACTCTCACCCTAGTCAGGACCATCGAAAAGACGGCTATCGGGCTCTCCGATGCCCGGAACAATCTGTTGCTGAGGGTTCAGTTCGGCATCGATGCAGGCTGTGTAGATCCTGAGTTCCGGGAAGCTCTCCCCGAGTCGCCTGAGCCCAGGATTGGCGCAGATGCAGCAAATCACCCGCAGCCTTGCACCGCTCACGCCCAGCTCCCTCAGCCGCTGCAGGAGAGCTTCGAGGCTGGCGCCCGTGGCCACCTGGGCGGTGAAGACGAGCACGCCCATCCGAGCAGGAAGAGCCGCAGGCAGGGAGTCGAGATACCAGTTTGGCTCGGGGCTGGCCGTGCTGCTCAGCCCCACATGGGCCACCCGGGCATTGGGCAGAACGGTCTGTGCCCCCTGCCAGAGACCAAGCCCTGAGCGGAGCATCGGCACCGCCAGCAGCGGCACACTGGCATCCACAACTTCCCCCAGGGTGCTCCCGGTGGGAGTTGTGATCGCAAGCTGCTGATGGGGCAACCAGTCGCGCAGGGCCTCATAGGTGAGCCAGCGGCCCAGTTCCGCCATCGCGGTCGCATAAAGCGGGGTGGGTGTTGCCGTGTCTCTGAGCATGCTCAGCCAGTGGCCGATCAGTGGATGCGGCGGCACCACCACCCGCAGGCTCATGCCCATGACTGCCATAACAGGATCGCCCAACGTAAAACCACGGCCATGGCCGATCTGCTCAACCGCTTACGCCGTTCTGGCTGCCATGGCCTGCTGAGCGTTCTCAGCTGCCTTGTCCTGGCCGGCATCGTCGTCATCCAGCCCACCGCCGCCTGGGCGATCACGGCCCCCGAACTCAGAGGGCAGCGGGCCCTGCAGGATCTTCAACCGGACATGCACGGTCGCAACCTTCAGCAGCAGGAATTCCTGAAGGCCACCTTGAGCGACTACAACCTCAGTGAAACCGATCTGCGGGGGGCTGTGTTCAACTCCAGCGATCTACGCAGAGCCGATCTTCACGATGCCGATCTGGAGGACGTTGTCGCGTTCGCCAGCCGCTTCGAGGACAGTGATCTCTCAGGCGCCGTGCTCCGCAACGCCATGCTGATGCAGAGCCGGTTCCGGGGAGCGCGCATTGACGGCGCCGATTTCACGGATGCCGTGCTGGATCTGCCGGAACAGAAAGCCCTCTGTCAGAGGGCTGTGGGGGTCAATCCACGCACCGGAGTTCCTACACGCGAGAGCCTCGGTTGCCGTTGACGGAGTCCGGCTACCATCAACAGACCGGTTCCGGCAGTGATCAGCTGTTGGAGGCAACGGGGAAAGTCCGGTGGAAGCCCGGCGCTGTCCCGCAGCTGTGAAGGCTTCAGCCACGAAGCCCAGCCAGAACGCCCGCCGGTGCTCCCCTCAACGCGGCGCGGACCCACTTCCATGAACCCCAGGTTTCACGGTGCTCTGGCCCTGGCAGGCCTGGCGGCACTTCTGCTGCACGGCAGTCCGGCCACGGCCCACCACCTGATCGAGATCGTCTCTCTTCAGGCAACGCCTCTGAACGGCTTGATCAGCGGACTGGCCCACCCGGTGCTCGGACCGGATCATCTGGCCTTTCTGCTCGCACTTTCTCTGATCGGACTCAGGGCACAAGGCCGTTGGATGCTTGCGATGCTGACTCTGGGTCTGCTCGGCACCCTGGTGGGACTCCGAATTCCGGGCCTGCCGGGCAGTGAGCTGCTGCTGGCCCTGACCCTTGGAGCGGAGGCCCTGGTCGTGGTGGGCCGACTGCCCGTTCCGGTTCTGCTGCCGGCCATGCTGGTTCACGGTTACGGGCTCAGTGCTCCGGTTCTGGGCTGGAGCACCATGCCCCTGGCCAGTTATCTGCTGGGCCTGCTGCTCAGCCAGGGCTTTCTGCTTGTTCTTGCGCTGGGACTGCTGCAGAAGCTGGCCACAACGTTCAGGCCGAGGCTGAGAAGCCTGCTGGCCGGAGTGCTGGTTGTTCTCTCCGCAATGGGATCGTTTGCTGCGGTCTTCGGCTGATGGTGTTGAGTGCTCGATCGCGTCGGCTGCCCGTCACGGTGGTGACGGGGTTTCTTGGTGCCGGCAAGACCAGTCTGCTCAGGCATCTGCTGCTCAGCAGTGGCCAGCGGCTTGCAGTGCTTGTCAATGAGTTCGGGGAACTGGGAATTGATGGTGATCTGCTGCGCAGCTGCGGCTTCTGCCCTGAAGAGGAGCTGGAGGGTCGCCTGGTGGAGCTGGCCAACGGATGTCTCTGCTGCACCGTTCAGGAGGAGTTCATTCCCACCATGGAACAGCTGCTGGCTCGTGCTGATCAACTCGATGGAATTCTGGTGGAAACAAGCGGACTGGCTCTTCCTGAGCCTCTGATCGCTGCTTTCGGATGGCCTGCCATCCGCCACCGAACACGGGTGCAGGGAATTGTCGCCGTGGTGGATGGGGAAGCCCTGGCTGCTGGAGCTGTTGTGGCAGATCCCGTGGCTGTCGAGCGTCAGCGGCGTCTGGACGCAACCCTTGAACACGCCAGCGGCATCGACGAACTCTTCGAGGAGCAACTGGAGTTGGCCGACCTGGTGGTGGTCAGTCGTGCTGATCGGATCGACACCGATGGACTGGACCGAGTGAAGTTGCGGATCGCCGCTGCCACGCGTCCGGGAACACCGGTGGTGGCTGTTGAAAGGGGTGTGATTGATCCCGACCTGGCCTTGGGTCTTTCGGCCTCCGGCATGGAGAGAGCCCCGTCCGATCCGGCTCACCAAGCCGAGGATGACCATCACCCAGACCATGACCATGTCCATGTCGCCATGGAATCCATGGCTTTTGAGGCTGAAGGGGCGTTTGCCCGTCCTCAGCTGGAGCAGCTGCTTCAGGAGCTGATTCGCGAGGGTGGGCTTGTGCGGGTGAAGGGTCGGCTCTGGCAGGAGGGGAAGACATTGCCCCTGCAGATTCAGGCGGTGGGTCCGCGGTTGGAGTGTTGGTATGAGGGACAACCCGGAACCGCTCACCCGCCGGCACTGGAGCTGGTTCTGCTCGGCTTCCAGCTCAACCGTTCAGACATTGAACAGCGTCTGCTGGCGCTGGATGCACCGGAATCCTCCTGAAGATTCAGTCCAATGGAATCGAACCTCTGGCGCAGACTCCATCCCAGCAGAGACTGGCATCGGCGCTCCAACTGGCCACCACCGGGCGCCATGGGGTTGTCACCCCGTTGCGCATCCTGATTCCACCACGGCCGTCATGACGAAATTCAATCGTCTGGGGCCCAGCCTGGATCCACCAATGCAACCCGACACTTTCAACCCTCATCGTGCAGTTCGTCCAGGAGCCGGAACCGAGCCGACATTCCAGGGGAACAGGTTGTTGAACCTGTTCAGCCTGAGCCGGTAGGCCGGTGAGCATCGCCAGCCCGAGCAGCAGAACCAGTCGTGGGTAAGCCAACAGCGGCTCAGACGGAGGTCTCTCACCAAGTTGACCCGCTGATCGATGACCGTACCGGCTACCTGCAAGGATTTAACAAAGCTCCAGGTGCCAGGGTGCCCCAGTTCAAGGCCCGTGTTCATGTTTCGCTCAGACCGTCGGTGCTCGATCCAGCTGGGGAAGCCACCCGGGGTGCCGCTGCTCGCCTGGGTGTCCAGGGCCTCAGCCGACTGAGGATCGGCAAAGCGATCGACGTGGAACTGGAAGCCGCTGATCCGGCCCGTGCCAGGGAGACGGTCGAGATGTTGAGTGAACGGCTGCTCGCCAACCCGGTGATTGAGGACTGGCGACTCGAGCAGCTTGTGATGGCTCCTGAATCCTAGGGATGGTGATGGACATCACGGTCGGAATTGTGGTTTTTCCTGGCTCGAACTGCGATCGAGATGTTCGCTGGGCTCTGGAGGGTTGTCTGCAGATCTCATGCCGGTACCTATGGCATGAACAGACGGATCTGAGCGGCTTGGCGGCCGTTGTGATCCCCGGAGGATTCAGCTATGGGGATTACCTGCGCTGTGGAGCACTCGCCAGATTCTCACCCGTGCTCGAAGCGGTGAAGAACTATGCAGAGTCAGGAGGGCTGGTCCTGGGGATCTGCAACGGCTTCCAGATCCTCACGGAGATGGGCTTGATCCCTGGCGCTCTGACGCGAAATGAGAACCTCCATTTTGTGTGTGAAAGCACGCCCCTCAAGGTTTATCCAGGAAACTGCCAATGGCTTGAGGGTTA
Organism: Cyanobacteriota bacterium; assembly: GCA_035285465.1. Classification (GTDB taxonomy): domain Bacteria; phylum Cyanobacteriota; class Cyanobacteriia; order PCC-6307; family Cyanobiaceae; genus UBA5018. The sequence continues at coordinate 3,559 of JAYKHC010000007.1, read as the reverse complement.
CCACCATGGTGAAGCCATCAAGCTGCCGATTGCTCACGGCGAAGGACGCTACCACTGCTCAACCAGCCAGTTGTCAGCCCTTGAACAGGCTGGACAGATCGTGCTCCGCTACAGCGACAACCCAAATGGCTCCGTTGCTGACATCGCAGGTGTGACGAATCAAGCGGGCAACGTTCTGGGCTTGATGCCTCACCCTGAAAGGGCCTGTGATTCCGAGCTGGGGGGTATTGATGGCCGGCGGCTGCTGGCGTGTCTGCTGAAGAAAAAGAGGGGCTTGCAGCCCCTCTGACAACGGTGTTCAGTTGACGGCTGCGAAGAAATCCTTTGACTTCACAGGATCAGGGTTCATCGTTTTTTCACCCGGCTGCCAGTTTGCAGGGCAGACTTCATCAGGATGGCTCTGAACATATTGGAAGGCCTGCAGCACCCTCAGGGTTTCATCAACACTTCGACCGACAGGGAGGTTGTTGATGGTGCTGTGCATGATCAGACCTTCGGGGTCGATGATGAACAGGCCTCTCAAGGCGACACCTGCATCTTCATCCAGCACTTCATAGGCCCGGGCGATCTCCTTTTTGAGATCAGCAACCAGGGGATATTGGCACTCACCCAGGCCGCCATCCTTCCGGGCTGTCTGGACCCAGGCAAGGTGGCTGAACTGGCTGTCCACCGACACCCCAAGCACTTCGGTGTTGCGGCTGCTGAAATCGGAATAGCGGTCTGAAAACGCGGTGATTTCAGTGGGGCAGACGAAGGTGAAGTCGAGTGGATAGAAGAAAAGAATCACGTATTTGCCGCGATACTGCGACAGGGTGACTGTCTGAAACTCCTGGTCCACCACTGCTGTGGCTGTGAAATCAGGAGCCTGCAAGCCAACGAGTCTGGACATGATGGGTAGCGACAGAAAGGGCTGATCGGAAGGCAGACCACGGACGGGAGCCAACGGCGAGGATGACGATCCCGTACTCGTTATGACTTCCAGTTAGCTCCGTGAGGCTATCACGGCCTGGCTGGTTGCTGCGGGCCAGGTCATAGGCTGGATCTTGTCAAGGAGAGTGCACGCATAGACACCATGGCCTGGGATCCGAACGTTCTTCGCAAATACAACACAACCGGGCACTTCCGGCTGCTCAACCAGCTGCGTGGCGAACTGCGGGATAACCCTCTGCTGCGCCCGAAACAGGGAGAAACCGTCGGAGAAGCCAATCGCAGTCGTTCCTTGCGGCGTCTGCTGGAAGGACGTCCCGGCGCTTCCGGTCGCGGTCGACGCAGTCAGTCCGCCTCCACGGGCCAAGAGACCAGGCCTGCCACAGAGCCAAGCAGCGAGCTGGCTGCAACGGATCAGGAGGGGGCAGCAGCCATGCTCAACGACTGAGAAGCTGTTCGCTCAGCGGGCCAAAGGCGGCAAACTCCAGAACAACGGAAGGACGACCTGAGCGCCGCACCTGAACACGCCCCAGGGGTTGAACGTGGCCGATCCCGGGTTCGAACCGGCGTTCGTGCAGAGGCTGACCAGGATTGATGGGTGCAAAGATCACGCCCTGCTTGCCCCTGATTGGATCCGGCTGATTCCAGTAGGCAAAACCCAGCGGATTGCCGTCTAAAACGGTGAATCGTGCATCTGTTCGTCCCTGCAGAGCAACGGCCAGGTAGCCAGGCATTTCCCATCGGTAGGAGGCAATCACCTGGGCGTTGAGCAGCGCGTTCCAGACTGTGGGATTTTCCTGGAGCGCCGCTCTCAGATCCTCGGGAGTCATCAGCTGTGATGAGGGATCCTGATGGGTGGGAACCAGGGGTTCAAGCAGGCCGTAGCGAATGTGCGCCGCGGCGAAAAGCAGCACCGGAGGCAGCAGCCCCACGGTGATCCACAACCAGGCCCGTAGTGGGTAAGTCTTCCAGTTCCGCCGTGACAGCCAGTCGCCGGCCAGGGGGACCAGAACCCACCAGGCTGGGACCAGCCAACTGGTCATCACCTGCATCCTTCCGGCCAGCAGCACAAAAACCACCACCTGGGGCCAGGCGAGCCAGCGCAGGATGGAAACCACCTCATGCTGAGAGCCGGAGCCGCGAGGCAGGGGCCAGAGCATCCTCACCAGCAGCAGAAAAAAGGTCGGGAACAGGACGCCGACCTGGGTGAGGATGAACAGAAGCGATCCCAGCGGATCAAACTGCAGACCGCTCCCGGTGCGTCCGTACTGAAACTGGAACGAGGCCCAGTTGTTCTGAAGGTTCCAGATCCATAGCGGACTCGCAGCCATCACCCAGACTCCAAGAGTGAGCCACGGCCAGGGTTGTCGCAGTGCACGCCGATTCTCACGATCACGAAGAGAGACGAGCAGCAGTGACGGAAGAATCAGCAGGGCGTGATACTTACTGAGCGTGATGGCGCCGAGGATCACCCCCAGCCAGCTGGCTTCCCCAACGGAAGCGGGAATGATCCTCGGGTGACGGGAGATCCACCAGAGCAACCAGGCCAGTGACAGGACGAGCGGGCTGTCGGGCAGAAGGAACACTCCGCCGCAGAGAAAAAGCAGAGGGCAGAACGTGCCCACGACCAGAGACCCCACCGCTGCCCGGGTTCCGAACCAGCGCTCGGTGGCCTTCTGCAGCAGCCAGAGAGCCAGGGTGTAGCTCACCACAGAGGGGATGCGCAGCGGCAGCGGTGAACTCCCCAGCCTTTGACCCAGCCATGACCAGACACCCACGGCCAGGGGATGGTCGTAATAGCTCAGGCTCAGATTCCGCCCGTAAAACAAGTAGTACGACTCATCGAACCCAGAAGGCAACAGAGCTGCCACGAGCAATCTGAACAACAGACCGCCGATCAGAAGGGTGTTCACAGGGCCCAGTGGCCATGAACCAGGCATCCCCTCTGCCCCGGGAAGCCCTTTCCGGGGGAAGGTGGGCCAGAGTCGGTCGAGAATCATGCCCGGATCAAGCATCAGCGGGGGTATCGCCCAGCCTGACAGTGCATCTGACCGGTGGAAGGCGCTCCATGAGCCCGACGAATAGGATGGAGGGTGACACAAGAGCTTCTCCCTACCCTCGGGGGAGGGAGGCTCCTCTCCCCAAGGAGGTTGGATGGCCGACGAGCGCACGGGATTTCGCTACAGCGTCGGCGATGCCGTTGTGAAAGTGAATCGCCAGGGGCGGTCGCGCCGTGGCTGGATCATGGCCAAGGTGGAACAGAAGAATTCACGGGGCACCCGGATGCCTGCCTACGTGATCCGTTGGAGAGACAGTGAGCGGCCTGAACGGGTCTTGCAGCATATGTTGATCAATGATCCAGATCCCACACCCCCAGAGCAGCCTGAGATCCTTTCGGCACCGATTCCTGAAAAACTGCTCGTAGGTTGACCAACACCAATCCACCGAATCAGGGCCCATCGAACCGCCGGTGCAACCCTGGCTGAGATCCACCTCGTCCGGCCAGGGCCGGACTGCTTTCTTGCGACCTGAGCAACACCCATCGACACCCAATCAACCGGCAGCAGTTTTGAGTTTTATCGAGAAGGCTTCGCATCGATGAACCGCCTTTCAGAACAGGCTGCCTGATGCC
>JAYKHC010000006.1:0-3195 GCA_035285465.1 Cyanobacteriota bacterium | reverse complement strand
GCAGCCGGCTTGGTGTTGCCGGTGGCTTTCGCCTTGCCGCTGGCGTGGGGTGCTGCAGAGCGGCGTCGGGCCATCGGCGGGGCTGGTGAAGGGCCGAAGTGGTGCCATTCAACCGGAGCTGCTGGGGGCATGGGCTGCAGGATGCCTGTTGCACCGCATCACCAGAGCGTGTCGAGAGTCGCCAGGGCTCGCAGCCTGGCGTCAGCGGTGATCAGGGGGCGCCCCGTTGCAACGCCGTGGCCCCGATCAGGCGATCGGCCGGATCACTGTGCAGAAACAGCTCACTGCGCGACAGCAGCGCAGTCTCCGGGGTGATCGGCAGAACCTCCAGCCGCAGCGCCGCCAGCAGTTGCTTCAGGTACAAGCCGGGCATCACATCCGGTGGCAGTCGCAGCCGGCCACGCTCCTGCAGCAGGGCCAGCTCCCAGAGCGAGATGTCGGCGATGGCCAGCTCGGCCTGGCTGCGACCCAGCTCAAGGGCCTGGCGTGCCGCCGATGAGAGCCGCTCGGGCTCGTGGGCCCAGAACAGCAGCACGTGGGTGTCACAGATGGTCGGCATCGGCGCTCCGGGCATCGTCTGCCGACTCCGAACCCAGAGGCGCCAGCAGATCCACCAGCGTCACGCGCCCCTGCAGGGCCTGCAGCCATTGGCGGGCTTCCTCGGCCGGATCCTGTTCAGCCTGCAGCCTTGCGATCACGCGGCCGCGGGAGGTGATCCGGATGGCCTCGCCCTGCAGCACCCGCTTGAGATAGGAGGGCAGGTGCTGGCGCAGGTGGGACACCGAAACGCGCCTCACGGTTTGTACATCAGAGTTGTGCACCCTGGGCCTGCTGCCCGCGCTCCGTGCCCGCCCGAAGCCTGGGGCACAATCCCCTCAAACCGCCCCTCCAGCGGCCCTGTCCTGTCTGACTCCATGGCCATCCGCAAGTCGGAGCTAAATTCGAGCCTCTGGGCCTGCTGCGACGCCCTGCGCGGCGGCCTGATGGGGCTGTGCGGATCCAGGCCAGCTTGCCGGGCAGGAACGGCAGAGCCCCCGTCTGGTGGTTGAGCGGGAGTCCCATCTGCTCTGGGGTCGCCGCCTTTTTCTGCACATTGAAGAAGTGAACGCAGCACCCCAGGTTCATGTTCAGCCAGGGAAACTGCTGCTGCGCGTGCGCCCTGGCTCATCAGTTGAACAACGCCGCCGCATCCTGGCTGCCTGGTACCGGAGCGAAGTGCGCATGGCCTGCCTCGACGACTTCGTGTTGCATGAGCTGGCCCATCTGCGGGTGCCCGCGCACGGCCACGCATTCATCGCCCTGCTCCATGCGCACCTGCCCTCAAGCGCGCCCTGGCCAGTCGGACTCCGCCCGATCTAGGGTCGGGGCACCAGCCCCGCACCTCAGCCCATGGCACCTCCCGGCCTGGCGGCTCCCCTGGCTTCCCCGATGGCCAGCATTGGTGTGCCGCGGGAGATCAAGCGCGACGAGCAGCGGGTGGCCCTCACCCCCGACGGCGTTCGGGAGCTGGTGAGTCAGGGCATGGAAGTGCGGGTGGAAACGGGGGCCGGTGAGGGGGCTGGGTTCAGCGACCCTGACTACGCCGAGGTCGGGGCCCGGCTGGTGAGCTGTGAAGAAGCCTGGGCCGCCCATCTGGTGGTGAAGGTGAAGGAGCCCCAACCGCAGGAATTCGGCTTTCTGCGCTCAGATCTGGTGCTGTTCACCTACCTGCACCTGGCCGCTTACCCCGAGGTGGGCCGGGCCCTGCTGGAGGCCGGCACCACCGCCCTGGCCTACGAAACCGTGCAGCTGGAAGACGGTTCTCTTCCGCTACTGGCGCCGATGAGCGAGATCGCCGGGCGGCTGGCCGCCCAGGTGGGAGCCCACCTGCTCGAGAAACCCCACGGCGGTCGCGGCATCCTGATGGGGGGCTGCACCGGTGTGCGTCCGGCGCGGGTGGTGGTGCTGGGGGCGGGCACCGTGGGCTGGAACGCCGCCCGTGTGGCCGCGGCGATGGATGCGGAGGTGTTCCTGCTCGATCGCTCGCCTCAGAAACTGCGCAGCCTGGAGGCCGACCGGCGCGGCCGTCTGGTGAGCCTGGTGAGCAGCCGGGCCCTGATTGAGCGGCTGGTGCCCAACGCCGACCTGCTCATCGGCGCGGTGCTGCTGCCCGGCGGCCGGGCCCCCACCCTGGTGGAGGAACCCCTGGTGCAACGGATGCGGCCCGGATCGGTGATCGTGGATGTGGCGATCGATCAAGGCGGCTGCATCGCCACCAGCCGTGAAACCACCCACACCGATCCCACGGTGCTCATCCATGGCGTGCAGCACTACGCCGTGGGCAACATGCCCGGCGCCGTGCCCTTCACCTCCACCGAGGCTCTGGTGAGCGTCACCTTGCCCTACATCCTGGTGATGGCCGGCCGCGGCTTGAGCGAAGCGGTCACCGATCGGCCGGAGTTGCTGTCAGGCCTCAACACCGCTGCAGGAGCCGTCTGCCACCCCGGTGTGGCCAAGGCCCTGGGGGTTTCACCCCGCCATCCGATGGCCTGCCTGCGCTGAGGCCTGCAGCGCCGCGATCGGCCGCTGCAGGGCCTCCGGACTGATCCCCTCCCGCAGGGCCACCAGCCAGCCCGCGGCCTCGGTGTAGCTGCTCGCCTCCAGCACCGTGGCACCAGCTTCCCGGAGTGCCAGGGCTGCGGCGGTCACGGCCAGCAGGCAGGGGTTGTGCACGGCAATCAACGGAACGCCCCGCTCGGCGCAGGCCAGCACGGCCTCCCCACCCAGGGCTCCGGATGGGGCCACCACGGCGCCGATCTGATCAGGATGGATCAGGGGGCCACTGGCATCGGGCCGCACCAGATCCGGGGCCCGGCTGAGCCCCACCAGCACGCAGGGCAGAAAGGTGGTGCCGAGCTCCTCACCGGCGGCCCTGGGGTCCAGGGCTGGATTCAGGGGTAAGGGGCTCAGGGCCGGGGCGTGGGCGCAGGGGATCTGGAGATGGCTGGTGAGCAGATGGCTGATCACCGCCTCGGCACCGGCCAGCGCGTCGACGCCGCAGCCGGCGCGATAAGCCGCAAGCTCCTCACTGCCGGGATCTTCCGGAAAGCGAGTGATCACGGCGATGGCACTGGCTCCGGCGGCCCGCAGCTGCTCACCGGCCCGCAGCAGCGCATCCGGCCGCTCCAGTCTGCCCCAGCTCGCCCCACTCCCCCC
>JAYKHC010000005.1:0-24758 GCA_035285465.1 Cyanobacteriota bacterium | reverse complement strand
ACCAGTCGATTCTCGACGGCCAGGGCCGTGTGCTGAACACCTGGGCTGATGTGCTGAACCGCGCCGGTCTGGGCATGGAAGTGATGCACGAGCGCAATGCTCACAACTTCCCGCTGGACCTGGCTGCGGCTGATGCCACCCCGGTGGCTCTGAGCGCCCCCGCCATCGGCTGAGCCAAGCTGAGATCAGCCAGAAGACGGACCCGAGCCCCCTGCCCCTGGCAGGGGGTTTTTCATGGGAGTTGGCGGCGTGTTGACGAACGGTGCAGCTCGGACGGCTAACCGTCTGCCTTGAACACAAGAGCCACGCCGTTGTTGCAGTAGCGCTTGCCGGTGGGCTTCGGCCCGTCGTTGAACACGTGGCCTTGATGTCCACCGCAGCGGCGGCAGTGATATTCCGTTCGTGGAATGATCAGCCTGAAGTCGACCCTGGTGTTGATGGCTCCCGGAAGTGGCTGCCAGAAGCTGGGCCAGCCAGTTCCGCTGTCATATTTGGCGCTGGAGCTGAACAAAGGCAGGCGGCAGCCTGCGCAGAGGAAGGTGCCGCGTCGCTTCTCGCCATTGAGAGGGCTGCTGAACGGGCGCTCTGTGGCTTCCTGGCGCAGAACTGCGTAGGCAGGCGCACTGAGCCTTGCCTTCCATTGGGCTTCGCTGAGATCCCAGGCAGGATCGCCTGATGGACTGGCGGCCGCGGCCGATTCAGCGGCTAACCAGGGAATCGGCAGAGTGCCCAGCAGGGCAGCCAGACGATTCAGCAGACTGCGCCTCGTCACCGGCTGAGCCATCCTGCACTCAGCACGACGGCAAGCCCGAGAAACAAGGCCAGCAGCGTCCAGCTGATCCGGTTGAGGGTCTGCTCAGCGCTGCGGGCGCTGGTGAACATGGAGCCGCCACTGGCAGCGAGGCCGCCCATTCCGTCGCCCTTCGGACTGTGGAGCAGGACACTGATGATCAGCAGAACTCCGCTGCCGACCCAGACCCAGGAAAGGACGGCTGTCACCACAGCAGATCTCCAGATGTGGAACCGAGGCTAAGCGCTGAGCACCTTCGGGGTTGCCGATGCCAGGGTGGCGCCCTCGGTCTCGATCAGAGATCTGCCACTCATGGAGTTCGGCTTCGGCAGATCAAGGATTTCAAGAAGGGTCGGCGCGATATCCGCGAGGCCACCGCTTTCCCGGAGCTTCACATTGGTGCCGTGGCCGGGGATCTTGCACTTTTCCCCTTCAACCAGGATGACGGGAACCGGATTCGTGGTGTGAGCGGTCCAAGGGCGGCCATCGGGACCCTGCATGACCTCGGCATTGCCATGGTCCGCCGTGATCAGGAGTGTTCCGCCTTTCCTGTTCGTCGCTTCCATCAATCTCCCCACGCAGCGGTCCACCGTTTCAATCGCCTCACGGGTGGCTTCGATTCGACCGGTGTGACCGACCATGTCCGGGTTGGCGTAATTGATCACCACCAGGGAATAGATGCCTTTGTTGAGGGCGGAAATGCAGTTATCCGTGAGGTCCTGCGCAGACATCTGAGGGGCTTGATCGTAGGTGGAGACGCGAGGGGATGGCACCAGGTGTCTGTCTTCACCGGGGAAGGCTTTCTCGATCCCCCCGTTCATGAAATACGTGACATGAGGGTATTTCTCCGTTTCAGCCGTTCGGAACTGGCGCAGACCGGCTTCAGAGATGACCTGGCCCAGAAGGCCATCAAGCGACTCCGGAGGAAAGGCCACCCCCACGGGAAGACCCGCCTCATACTGAGTGAAGGTGACCACATCCAGAGGGTCAATCTGCTGTCGTGGGAAGCCGCTGAAATCAGGATTCACCAGGGCGCGGATCAGCTGTCGAACCCGGTCGGGTCGGAAGTTGAAGCAGACGAGGGCATCGCCGGGTTTCAGGGCTCCCTCGCAGAGCCGCACGGGCTCCAGGAATTCATCCCCCACTTCGGCTGCATAGGAAGCCTCGATGACCGCCTCCGCTGTGAGATCGCTGACGGTTCCCGGCTCTGTGAGCAGGCGGTAAGCCTTTTCCGTGCGCTCCCAGCGATTGTCGCGATCCATCGCCCAGTAACGGCCGCAGATGGTGGCGATCCGGCCCACACCGGCCTGGTCGATCAGTTCACGAATACGGCTCACATAGGAGAGAGCACTGTTGGGTGGCGTGTCACGGCCGTCGGTGATCACATGGATGTCCACCGCCGTGAGCCCCCTGCCCGCGGCCCAGCTCAACAGACCCCCCAGGTGGTCCACATGGCTGTGGACACCACCGTCCGAGCAAAGCCCGATGAGATGAAGCGTGCCACCCCTGCTCTGCAGGCGATCGGCCATGGCCGTCAGGGCCTGATTGCAGCCGATGGAACCATCCCTGACCGCCTGACCGATGCGAACCAGTTCCTGGCGGATCACCCGACCGGAGCCGATGGTGAGATGGCCAACCTCTGAATTTCCCATCTGATCGTCAGGCAGACCTACAGCGCCGCCACTGGCTTCGATCAGAGTGTGGGGATAGGCGTGCCATAACGCATCCATCACGGGGGTATGGGCGACCCGGATGGCGTTGTGCTCAGCTTCCGATCGATGGCCCCAGCCATCAAGAATGCAAAGCACGACAGGAGCCACTGAGCGTGCATCCCGCAGCTGGGCTCCCTTGAGGACAGAACCCGAACTGGATGAGGCCGTCGCGCGGGCGCTTGACCCTGGAGTGTGCTGGGAGGGAATAGCTGTCACCCGTCTCCTGATCGCCAGACCTGCGCGGGAGCGCCTGATCGACGCCTCACACCGATGACTTGCTTCGTTAACCTACATTCCGGCGTAGGGCCGCTTGCAAATGCTGTTGATTGCGTCAGCCTTTGGCCACACTCCCGGGCGTCAGGCTGATGGCACGCCTTGAGCTGCTGTCGGAGCAGGAGCTCAATCGGACCCTGGACCGACTGGCCACGCAGATTCTTGAAGGTGTGTCACAGACGCGGGATCTCCTTCTGGTAGGGATTCCGACACGCGGTGTCTCGTTGGCAGCCGTCATCGCAAGGAGACTCGAGGGCCTCTGTGGCCACCCGGTGGAGCGGGGAAGCCTGGATCCCACCTTTCACCGCGATGATCTCGATCGTGTGGGCACACGCCTCGCCCAGGCCACCCAACTCCCCGGCACGATCGACGGCCGCCTGGTGGTCCTGGTGGACGACGTGATCTTCACCGGCCGTACCGTCAGAGCGGCACTGGAGGCTCTGCAGGCCTGGGGCCGTCCCAAACGCGTCAGCCTCGCGGTGATGGTGGACCGTGGGCATCGGGAACTCCCGATTCAGCCGGATTACTGCGGCCGCTCCGTTCCAACCAGCCGCCAGGAAGACATCGAGGTCTGCCTGAATTCGATCGACGGCGAAGAAGGGGTTTTTCTGGTGCGGCCTTAGCCGGGTTCAGACCGCTTCGAGCTCGTCCGCGCGAAAATGGGCCCGGAATTTACCGAATGCGACCACCACCGGCAACGTTGGACTGATCACCCGGCCTTTGAAATCGTTCAGCACCGTGACCACGTCACCCTCCTGGCCGATCAGGTCAAAACCCTCCCCACGATGCTGGGGATGGTGATACACCACCACGTTGCTGCAGACCTTCACCCGATCACCTGGCTGCATCGGAGCCCTTTTCAAACCCGCGTCATCCTGTCACGCGTTCAGCGCTGGCATGCGGATTCCGGCCCCGCCTCCACAATTTTGCCCCCCAGTGAGCGGCAGGCGCTCTGAAAAGCCCGCCACTCATCCATCCCGCTCGCGATCAGGCGCTGCACCTCTGCATCCAGCTGCTCGGTGGGCACTGTGTGTGCCAGGGAGCCGTGGGCATCGTGCTCCTTGTGCTCGCGCTCAAGACCGGCAATGCCCTGCTCGACAACGCCGCGGAGGCTGAGGCTGCGGGCTTTCCACCAGGGGTGATCGATGCGGTTGAGGGCATCCAGCGACTCGAACCAGCGCTTCTCCCTGACCAGACGGGAAGCACGTTCCAGCTGCAGGCGATTGCGTGTCCAACCTTCCCGCAGCCGGTCGCCCACGCTGGTGCCATCCGCGCGCCGGTCCTCCCCCATGGCCGCCAGCATCAGCAGAGCCCCATCCAGGTCGCCGTCCCGATAGCGGACCAGAGCCCGGCGTTGAAGCTGCTCCTGCCAGTCGATCAGCTGCTTTTCATCCGCGCGATCGGATGTGGATGAATTCACCAGCTGCAACTGGAGCTGCAGGGCCTCAGCCCATCGCTCCTCCTGCCAGAGCATGCCGGCCCGGCGGCGGCGGCAGGAGCTACGGGCCTGATCAACCGTGCCCCTCTGCCAGCGCAGGGCCTCCAGCTGATTTCCATAACGCAGACAAGCCTCAAGATCACCGCGGGCCGCTGCCGCCTCCAGCCGTTCCGGCAGCTGGCGTTCCCACCAGAGCGCCGCGCCCGTGCCGGTCAGCACCAACCCGAGGGTGATGCCCAGCCAGAACCGAGGCAGCCTGTTCCGGCGCAGGGCCAAAGGCTTGATTCTCCGATCAATACCCTTGTTTTATGCAAGGTCCGTGATCCGCGCATCCTGCCGGGTGCAGCGTCAGCGGCGTCCACCCTCAGCGCACCGGACCCAGGGTTCGCGGAGAGATCTCCCGGTCACTGCGCAGGTCCTGACCCCGGACGGTGAGGGCCCCCTCCGCATCAATCGCAAAGCGCAGGCGCAGACAATCCTCTCCCTGCCGGCCAGCCGGATCAAGTCTGAGGGGCAACGGCTGGCGGTCCCAGGCTCTCACCTGAGGCCCACCGGCCTGACGCGGGAGCAGCACAGGCAACCCCTCCGCAAACACCACCTCAGCACGCTGTTCGGCCGTGGGCTCACCCAGAACCAGCTCCAGCTCCGTCTGTCCGTCATGACTGGCGGCGACCACCAGCTCCAGATCCGTGGCCGTTGGCCAGCCCTGGCCCGCCAGAAACAGGGGGTGCCAGCGATGCTCGCGGGCCCGCCGGTCCCAGCAGCGCAGTGAGACCCCATGGCTCAGCACGTCCCTCAGCCTCAGCCCTGGGGTCAGGGCCAGCGCCCCGATCGCCACGGCTTCCACGGGACGCTCGCCACGGAGCGGCACTCCGGGGAACCGAGCCTCGAGCCAGCGACGGATGCAGGGCATACGACTGGCACCTCCCACGGTCAGCACGGCTGCGAGGTTCTCCGGCCGGATGTCGGCAGCCCGCCCGGCGGAGAGCACCCGCTCCAACTCACGCTCCAGCCGGGGGATCAGGCCATGGGCGTCCAGCAGCCGCTCCAACTCGTCGCGGTGCAGTCTGAGCTCCTGGTTGCGGCCCTCCTCGTCGCACCAGAGCGTCAGAGCTTCCGGGCTGATGCTGAGCTCGCATTTGAGACGTTCAGCCGCCGCCAGAAGAGAACCGCTGAGTGGGGTGTCAGGCCGCAGCGACGCGGCAATCCATTCATCAACGTCCCGACCGCCGACGGCCAGCCCCCCCTTGCCCACCACCCGGGCTGTCCTGATGGCCTGGCGGCTGTGCTGAAGGTCGCGGCCTGCAAAACGCAGCAGCTGGGTGATCGGTGCAGCACGCCCCTCTCCACCCTGGAGCGTCACCAGGGCCAGATCCGCCGTTCCACCTCCAAGATCCACCACCAGCACCGTGCTTCCGGGGGGCAGGCCGGCACCGATGGCGGCCGCTGTCGGTTCATCCACCACGGCGACTTCGGGCACCGGCAGGGGCCGACAGGCCTCCAGCAACCAGTGGCGGTAGCTGCGGTAGGTGTCGATCGGAGCGGTGAGAACCAGTCGCTCCGGTTCAAGAGCCTGAGGTAGAGCCCTCCAGAGCTTCAAAAGCAGCAGACATCCAGCCTGCTCAGGACGGAGCAGGTTGTGGTGGACGGCACCCTCGCCAGCCCCGATGTGTCGCTTGAAATCCCGATGAAGCTGCGGCGAATCACTTCCGGCCAGTCCGGCGTCCAGCACCTGACGCCCGATCAGCGGCCGGGTGCTTCCGAGTGTTGGAAGCCAGATCAGGCTCGGCACCAGCGGGGGATCAGCCAGGGCATGGGGGTCCAGTCTCAGCAGGGTGGGATCACCGCCCACGGGCTGCCAGGCCACCACGGTGGTGGTACTCCCCAGATCGATCGCCAAGGTGCCTTTCATCCTGCTCTTCCAGTCATTTCCCCTGCAGAGGCCGCTGGAGCCGCTTGGCTAGGGTTGGATCGACTGTCATCGGGTCCATGCACAGCGGAATGCAGCTGAATCCAAAAGAGCTTGCTCAGCGTGCTGAGAGTCTGATCCGCAACTCCAGCAACCGGTATCTCACCACGGTTCGGATTGCCTTCCGCGCCAAGCAACGACGATTTGACGATTTTGACGGCCTTCTCGATGAGGTGATGGTCAAGCCGGTTCAACGCGCGATCCTCGAACTCTCGGATGAACAGGATCAGCCTGATCTGCTTCCCGGCTGACAAAACCTGTGCGGCGGCTTGAAGGGGAGGGCTGGCGCCTGGATGTCGAGCCTGCTCGGGGCCTGTTTCCGGTTCTGATCGGTGGCGACGGCTGGGCGGCGGAATTCACCGCTGTGGAAGCTCTGGAGATCGCCCGCCTTGCCCGGGAGCTCCAACGCCAGCTTGATGAAATCAGCCAGCAACTTCTGGCTGATGAACAGATCACCCTGGAGCTGGAGCATGCCCATGCCTGGGGCAGTCTCTGGATGGAACTGGAGGGTGTTCCCCATCGCTGGAGCCTTCGCTTCGTGCTGACCCCGACTCCGCCCCAGCGAGCTCTGGAGGCCGGATGGAGCCCTGCTGCGAGCATGGAGATCTGTGCATCGCTTGAAGGCCTGGCTGCGGCCTCAGCGGCTGATCCGCTGGCCGTGGGGTACGAACAACTGGCCATAAGCCGCGGCCAGGCTGCACAGAGCCAGGGGGAGCATCACGACAAGGCCGACCAGCAGCAGGAGCACACCAGCCAGGATCATCAGACTCACCAGCGACAGCAGTCCGAGGGCCTGCAGCCAGTGGGGGTCGATGGCCCGGCGACCACTCTGCAGGGCAGCCCACGGTGAGGCTCGACCCAGGACCGTGATCGGCAGCCAGAGCACCTGGTCGGCAGCCACATACACCAGGACCGCCAGGCGGGCAAGCAGCGGCAGAGGCGCCAGCCAGGGCTGGAGCAGGGCCAGCAGAGCGGCGCTCGCATCAGCCAGCTCCCGCACGCCCCACAACACCGCGGCGATCATCGCGATCGTCCCGCCGCAGCGAGCCATCGAGGGCCAGTCCGGCCTGAGCAGCCGCCACCCCTCCAGCGCCCGGCCATCGAGAGCCGTTGCTGCACCCTGCATCAGACCGACAAGCAGCCACAGTCCACTGAGGCCCCATCCGGCCAGGAACGCCCCGGCCTGGGCGATGGCCAGGGGCTGGGCATCGCCAGCCGTTGAGATCAGCGCTGCACTCGCGTGACGGAAACCCAACTGGGTCAGCAGGTTCATCCCACCGGCCAGCAGGGTGAAACCACTGAACACCCAGGCGTTGCTGCGGTAGGCCTGCCAGCCCCGATCAACGGCTGTCCGGATCGCAATCGGGTCATTGCTGCAGGGCTTCAACCGCATCAGCCCTGCTCCAGCAACAGCAGCAGCTTCTGGGCACTGGCGTCTGGAACCGGCAGGATCGACAGGCGGTTGCCCCGCTTCACCACGGCCAGTTGCTCGGCATCAAAAGCTTCACGCAGGGCATCCAGGCTCAGGAGAGCAGGAAAACAACGCACAAATCGGAGCCTGGCACAGTCCCAGCGCGGCGAATCGGGATGGGAAGCCGGATCGAAATACTTCGAATCCGGATCGAACTGACTGGGGTCGACAAGGCCGGTTTCAACCACCTCCATCAGCCCGACAATTCCGGGTGGCTTGCTGTTGGAATGATAGAAAAACGCCTTTTCACCCACTTGCATGCTTCGCATGAAGTTGCGGGCTTGATAGTTGCGGATACCATCCCAGAGGGTGCTGCCCTCCCGCTCAAGATCACCGATGCTGTAAACGTCCGGCTCGCTTTTCATCAGCCACCAGGCCATCAGATTTCACCGCTGACATCCTGACTGTATGTCAGATCGCATCGTTTCGCTTGACAGGCCTGGCGCCTTTGCAAACACTCAGGTGGCTATCAAGACGTTCATCAGTTCGATGCAGCACGGAATGCGATACGGGGCCATCATCCGGGCCGGAGCGCGGGGCTTCAGGCGCAATGCCTGGGTTCTGGTGGGATTCTCGGTTCTTTATTTCATCGCCATCAGCCTGGTTTCCCTGCTGGCAGCGAAAGTGGACGACGGCCTGCTGGGGGCCAGTCCACAGCTGCTGCTGCTGATTCCTTATGGACTGCTGCTGTTTCTCCAGGTGGTGTTGCATCTGGTTGGAAACATTGCTCTGATTCATGGTGCCTTGATGGCTGCGCGCGGACAGACGTTCAAGTTCGGCCAGCTGTTTGCCGTTTCCGGAGAGATCTTCAACCTTCTCGGTTACTCGGTGTTTGCCGCCATGGCGATTCTGCTCGGGCTGCTTGCCCTGGGGATCCCAGGGATCTATCTCGCCGTTGCCTACTGGTTCGCAGCCTTCTTCCTGGTCGATCGTCGGGTGGCCTTTCTTGAGGCCATGGCCTTATCGCGCGCCCTGGTCACCGCTCAGTGGTTTGATCTCGCCGCTTTTCTGCTGGTGCTCGGCGCCATTTCAGTGTCTGGTGTGATGGCCTGCGGTGTTGGCCTGTTTGCCACGGTGCCCCTGGCGGTTTGCATCGGGGCTTCGGCTTACCTGGAACTCACGGCCGCACAGGGCTGATCAGGGCAGCGCCTGGACCAGCCGGCGGAAATGATCGCCGCGGGCTTCGAAGTCGCTGTACTGATCAAAGCTCGCGCATGCCGGCGACAGAAGAACTGCGTTGCAGGAGAATCGTTCGGCCAGCTCCGCAGCCAGGGGAACGGCCTGATCGAGACCCTCGCAGCCATGCAGCTCACCGGCGTAGCCGCCACGGCTGAGCAGCTGCTTGAACTCCCGGGCCGCGGCACCGAACAGCACAACGGCGGCCGCCTTCTGGGTCAGGGCGTCCACCCAGGCGGCTGAATCACCTTGCTTGGACTGCCCCCCAGCAAGGGCCACCAGAGGGCCGTCCAGAGCCTTGAGGGCTACCTCGGCAGCGTCGTAATTCGTGGCCTTGCTGTCATTGAACCAGTGGATCGCTCCGGTCTGTCGGATCCGTTCGAGCCGGTGCGGCACCCCTGGAAAGGTGCGGAAGGCCCGCTCCATGCCGCTGCCGCTGAGGCCCGCCTGGAGTCCGGCCGCGGCGGCCAGCAGCAGGTTCTGACGGTTGTGCTCGCCCGGCATGGCCAGGCAGTCGGCCGCCATCAGATCCACGGGTTCGTTGCCGGGTGCCGGCCGCTGCCACACCCGCTCCCGCTCGATCCACAGCAACGGCTCGATCCCTTGGGGAAGCCGATCCCGAGGGCCGGCGCTCACCCACTGCACGCTCTGCTGCCAGCTGGCGGCATGGGCGCGAAGGTCGGGGTCGTCAGCGTTGAGCAGGCGCACGCGACTGCGTTCCAGAAGGCCGCGCTTGATCGCTCGATAGGCCTCCACCGTGCCGTGACGTTCAAGATGGTCGGGAGTGAGGGTGGTCCAGATGCCGACATCCGGTGCGATCTGGGGGCTGGCTTCGATCTGGTAGCTGCTCATCTCCATCACCAGCCAGTCGGCCGGCCGCTGCTGGCGAAGGCAATGCTCCAGAACAACCTCGGCCGCTGAACTGCCCACGTTGCCCCCCATCGGCGCCACCAGGCCCGCCTCCTGGAGCAGATGACTCACCAGGTGGGTCACGGTGGTCTTGCCGTTGGTGCCGGTGATCGCGATCCAGGGTGTGGCGCCGCTGGCCTGCCAGGCCGGCAGCAGATCCCCCTGAATGAAGACACCCCGGCTCCTCAGCATCTCCAGAGCAGGGTGGTCCCAACGGATCCCGGGGCTCACCACCACGGTGGTGCCGGAAGAGCGGAGCTCGTCGTTGAGATGGATGAGCGAGATGCCCAGTCGAACCGACAGGCCTTCCTGCCGCATCTGCTCAGCGCGGTACCGCAGCTCAGCCGAATCGGCACTGTCGATCAGCTCAACGGGGCGCCCCTGGGCGTGGAGCAACCGGGCTACTCCGATTCCTGATCGAGCCAGACCCACCACAAGGGTGTGGTCGGGGGAGGTGGCACCCTTCAAGGCTGGATCGCGGCGGCGGTGCCACTTTCCAGCACCCCGGGAACGGAAACAAGCTCGCGAGGGCCGCGATGATTCAGAAACTCAGGAGCTCAACGGAAACTCAGGTGCTCGACGGGCGGATTGCGCGGAGGGATTCCAAAAGAATGAGAATCGTCTGAAAACTGTTTGCTGTTCCCCGGTTGAAGAAGATGAAGAAGGAACGTCTGAAAAGTGGGCGATACTGGAATCGAACCAGTGACTCCTACCGTGTCAAGGTAGTGCTCTACCTCTGAGCTAATCGCCCCTGCTTTTGAAACTTAGCAGCACCTGCTCCACCCACGTCGGGCCTGCCCGCGGAGGTGTTGCGAGCCGTCTTCAACGGTGCTGCTCAGCGGCGCAAGAGGGTGACTCGCCAACGGTCCCTGCGGGTGAGCGACAGCTGCTCGACAAGCAATTCACCGCGACCCTGAAGCTGAATCCGATCACCCAGGGACAACTCCCGGCCAGGGGTGAACATCGGCTGCCAGTTGAGACGTACGGCCCCCCCACGGATCAGCTGGGACATCCGGTTGCGGGACACGCCAAAACCTGCGGAAGCCAGAGCATCCAGCCTCAGGGAGGCCTCCACGCTGGTTTGACGCTTGCTCGCCCGTTGAGCAGGCACCTGAAGCTCGGCCAGGGGGCGGGCCCTGAACTCCACACAGACACTGCGAATCCGACCGCTGAGGCCACGGAGACGTTGGGCCAGCTCGACGGTCACGATCGCCTGGGCGCCGCGATCCCCCCGCATCCAGATGTCCCCCACGTCACCCGCCCTCGCACCTGCCGCCAGAAGGGCTTGCCGCACGTCTTCCGGATCGGCCGGATCGAACAGAAAATTACCGCTGATCTCCAGCCCATGCAGGGCCTCTGGCCCGTCCATGGGGTCGAGATCAGCCTCGGAGCGCTGGAGCCGCAACCGCCGCCGTTCGGCCCCCCCGTACCCTCCCTCGCCATGGAGGCTGAGTTCGCTGAGGTTGCCGAGACGACGCTCGGCCTCCTCCCGCAACGCAGCCGGGAGAAACGGACTCCAACACGGCTGCCAGGTGCGCAGCACCTGTTCGGCCAGGTCGATCAGCGGGGCGAGGGCTTCGGGATCCGGGGATCCTTCCAGGAGTTCCTGACGGGGCAGCATCCAGTCGCTCCTGCACTCAAGCGTCGCCCAGGCGCACCACCGCCTTGGGTCGTGCCTGGCGGAGCGTGTTCCAGGGCATCTCCACGCCGTCCGCCGTCTCCAGCAGCAGCAGCCACTGGCCTTCCTCCAGCCGGTTGCGCAGTCCTCGGATGCGGTCGTCCTCCTCCGAGGCCACAGAAGCGGCGGCAGCAAAGCTGCCCATCAGGCCGGATGCCATGCCGAGCAGTGCACCGATCAGATGCTGGCTCCAGGCGCCGAAAAAGGCAAAGGTGTCCAGATCGGTGATGTACGTGAAGGTGAGACCGGCGAAGAACCCGAACGGCAGCAGCCAGCGGGCCATGCTGCGCTGGCGGGCCCGTCGTGCAGCCGCCGGATCGAGGCGAACCACCTCGGCCAGAGGCGTTTCCCCCTCCCCGATTGCGAGCAGGGTTGTCAGCGGAGGCTGGAGCCCCTGCAGTTGATCCTCCAGCTGCCGGAGTCGCTCGTGGTTGTCGAGCACCAGCACCACGCTCGTGGCCACGGCCTGTCCCCCTGCCGCCGGTGAGCGGCATCCGTTGAATTCTCATTCTGGCTGCTCACTACACTGCACCTCCGGCCGATTTCCCTGCCGGGCATGACGAAGGTTCTGGTTTCCGATCCGATTGATCAGGCGGGGATCGACATCCTCTCCCAGGTGGGGAAAGTGGATGTCCGCACAGGGCTCCCGCCCGAGCAACTCAGGGAGATCATCAGCGACTACGACGCGCTGATGGTCCGCTCCGGCACCACGGTGACCGCAGACATCATCGAAGCGGCCGACCGGCTACGCATCATCGGACGCGCCGGCGTGGGGGTCGACAACGTCGATGTTGCGGCTGCCACCAGGCGCGGTGTGCTGGTGGTGAACTCTCCAGAGGGCAACACGATCGCCGCGGCGGAACATGCGCTGGCGCTGATGCTCTCGCTCTCGCGTCACGTGCCGCATGCTCACGCCAGCACCATGGCCGGAGGCTGGGACCGCAAGACCTATGTGGGCAATGAGCTCTACAAGAAGAAGCTCGGCGTTGTGGGCCTGGGCAAGATCGGCTCCCATGTGGCCCGGGTGGCCCAGGCCATGGGCATGGAACTGCTGGCTTACGACCCCTTTGTGTCGGCGGAGCGGGCCCAGCAGATGCAGGTGAAGCTGTTGCCGCTGGCTGAGCTGTTCGCTCAGGCCGACTACATCACCCTGCACCTGCCGCGCACACCCGACACCGAGAACCTTGTGAACGCCGCGCTGCTGCGAACGATGAAGCCCACAGCCCGTCTCGTGAACTGCGCCCGCGGCGGCATCGTTGATGAAGCCGCCCTGGCAGAAGCTGTGGAGCAGGGTGTGATCGCCGGTGCCGCTCTGGACGTGTTCGCCAGGGAACCTCTGGTTGCCGATTCGCCGCTGCGCAACGTCAGCGAACGTCTGGTGCTCACGCCGCACCTCGGCGCCAGCACGGCAGAAGCCCAGGAGAACGTGGCGATTGATGTGGCCGAACAGATCCGTGATGTGCTGCTCGGGCTGCCGGCCCGGAGTGCTGTGAACATCCCCGGCCTCAATGCTGAGGTGCTGGAGCAGCTCAAGGCCCAGCTTCAGCTGGCTGAAACCCTCGGCCAGCTGATCAGCCAGCTCTCGGGTGGGCCGATCAGCAGCCTGGAAGTGCGCCTGCAGGGTGAGTTTGCCGTCCACCCGGCCCAGCCCCTGGTGGTGGCGGCTCTCAAAGGCATGCTTTCGACTGCCCTGGGAGACAGCATCAATTTTGTGAATGCTTCTCTGGAGGCCCGGGACCGCGGCATCCAGGTGCTTGAGGTGAAGGACGAATCGACCCGCGACTTCGCCGGTGGGTCGCTTCAACTCAGCTCAAGAGGCTCATCCGGCAACCACATGGTCACCGGAGCGGTGTTCGCTGATGGGGAACTGCGGGTGACCGCCATCGATGAATTCCCCGTGAATGTGATCCCCAGCCGTCACATGCTGTTCACCCGGCACAGGGACATGCCGGGAATCATCGGCCAGCTCGGGTCCCTGCTCGGCCAGCACAATGTCAACATCGCCTCGATGCAGGTGGGGCGGCGCATCGTGCGTGGCGACGCGGTGATGGTGTTGTCGCTGGATGACCCGATTCCCGCCGACCTGCTGGCCTCGGTGCTGGCCATCAACGGCATTCAGGAAGCCCATCCGGTGACCCTCTGATGAACGAGTTCTGGTGGCGGCTGGAGATGGCCGCCCCCGCCGAACTGGAGGAGTCGCTGCTCTGGAAGCTCAACGCGCTGGGTATTGCGAGGGTGGCTGTGCGCCATCGCCCGCAGGCGCCTCTGGAACGCCAGCTGGTGGCCTGGCTCCCTGGAGTTGACTGGCCCGAGACCGAGCAGCACCGACTGGAGCAGGCCCTGGCTCCCCTGGCGAGAACCTTCGGACTGGAGTTGCCGCCGCTTCGCTGGTTTCGACAGGTGGATGAAGACTGGAGCCGCTCCTGGAAGCAGCACTGGGAACCCGACCCGGTGGGCGAGCGGCTGTTGATCCTGCCGGCCTGGCTGGAGCTGCCAGCCGCCCATGCCGATCGGCTTGTGATCCGCATCGACCCCGGCAGCGCCTTCGGCACCGGTAGTCACCCCACCACCAGGCTGTGCCTGGAGATGATCGAACGGCTTGCGGATCCGGCAGGGCTGGGGCCGATCCGGGTGGCCGATCTGGGCTCCGGCAGCGGCATCCTGGGCATCGCCGCGCTGCTTCATGGCGCCGCCTCGGTGGCCGCCGCCGACACTGATGCGCCGGCCGTGCGGGCCACGCTTTCCAATGCCGTGGCCAGTGGCGTCCACGCTCGCCTTGAGGCTGTCCAGGGTTCAACCGATCAGCTGGAGTCGCTGCTGGACCATCGCCCGGCCGATCTGTTGCTCTGCAACATCCTGGCTCCGGTGATCGAAGCCCTCGGCCCAGGGTTCGATCGTCTGCTGGCCCCTGATGGGGTTGGGCTGCTGAGCGGAATGCTGGTGACGCAGGCCGCCGGGCTCGAGCTTGCGCTGGCCCGCTGGGGCTGGCGGGCTCGCCTCACCGCGGAGCAGGGGGGCTGGGGATTGATGATGTTGCATAAGACACACTGATCTGTGTCCACGCTTTGATTGGGCTTCCCTGGCACGACCCTGAAAACCGGCATCGAAGGCCTGCTCTGGGAGTAGGAAGGGCGGGTCCTACAGGCCCGGTATCCGGGTGCCTGTGAGCCCTCATCCTTTTCATGGCTTCCTACAAGGTCACCCTCATCAACGAGAGCGAAGGCCTCAATAAGACCATTGAGGTACCCGACGATCAGTACATCCTCGATGCCGCTGAAGAACAGGGTGTCGATCTCCCCTATTCCTGCCGGGCCGGTGCCTGCAGCACCTGCGCCGGCAAACTCACCGCCGGCACCGTCGACCAGAGTGACCAGAGCTTCCTGGACGACGACCAGATCGAAGCCGGTTTCGTTCTGACCTGCGTCGCCTATCCCACCAGCGACTGCACCATCAAGACCCACGCCGAAGAAGAGCTCTACTGAGCTGCATCCCCACTGCTCCACTGCAGCCACCCCCCTGGGGTGGCTTTTTGATGTCAGCCTCACCCTCCACACCTTCCCCCGGCGAGGCCCTGCTGGAGTCAGGAAGTGAACACACGAGCCTCGGGGGGCAATTCAGTTTCCGCGTGCTGGGAGCCTGTTGCCGTCTGTTCGACCGGGAAGAACTTCCCTGGCCCTGTTGTCGCCTGGCCTGGCGCAGCAAGGAACCCAGCTGGAGAAGGGTAGGGCGTCGATTTGTTGCCGATCTGGCCTCCCGTCGCTGCCCGTCCTATTCCGTTGAGCTGCTCCAGCCTGGTGCGCGACCCACACAAACAGTGATCACCCTGTTCCCCGTGAGGCTCTCGGCCGAACTCCAGGAATGGTGGTACAGCCGCCTGGCCACATCCATGCAACCAGAAAATGCCTCGCCCCCGGGAGGAGAGCGAGGCGTTGGGGCGTGATCGGAGCGTCAGAAGTAGATCTTGCCCCCACCCCACTGAACACCCTGAACCTTGGGCGCCACAAGGATGTAGCCCGCCATTTCACGCAGGTCTTCGTCATCGAGATCGCGCATCTTCACGAAGATGTCACTGCTGCGCAGGCTGGGGTGAACATCGGCGATCGAGTACTCGCCGTCGTAGCTGGTGGGATCCTTCATGTAGTCCACCAGGGAGGCGACGTTATCGCGGGCAGGTGTCGCCAGGGCCAGTGTTTCCGGATCGAGCCCCACGTTGTGGTTGGTCTTGGTGATGCCACCGGCGTGGCATTCGCCGCAGCTGCCGTTGAACAGCTTGCGACCGCTTCGGATCTCCTGTTCGCTGAAGGTGACCAGGCTGCCATCGGCGTCGGCAGGAACCGTCAGTTGCTCAGCCGTCCACTGGGCGGCATGGGCGGGGCCGGCAAGACTGCTGCACAGCAGAAGAGCCAGGGGAAGGGCCACAAACGTGCGCACCAGCGCGCGAATGGCTGAGGTTAAGGAGGAGGCCATCAGAAGGAGCCGGGCAGTGGGGCGGTGGTGACCGCAACGCAGACCTTGTATCACGGGGGGCGGGGGCTCCGACAGCGAATCGCGTGAACTGTTGCGCTCGGATCGGATTCGATCAGCCGGCAGCGGCCTCCGATGCCGGCTCCGAAGACACCACATCGAGGCTCATGAAGTCTCTGGCCAGAAGGGTCTGCGGGAAAATCGAACGGGCTTCCTCCAGCAGGTCGTCGGCGGTCACGGGATTTCCCGGCACGTAACGCGGACTCAGATGGGTGAGCACCAGTCGGCCGACGCCAGCAGCCAGCGCGGTCTGCGCCGCCATGGTGCTGGTGGAGTGTTCCCGGGCGATGGCCATGGCGGCTTCGGAATGGGCGAACGTGCTCTCGTGGATGAGCAGGTCCGCGCCGGCGGCCAGTTCAACCGCCGCCTGGCAGAACACCGTGTCGGTGCAGTAAACGAAACTGGCTCCGGGTCGCTGCGGGCCACAGAAACGGTCGCCGCGGATGATCCGTCCGTCGTCCAGGGTCACGGTGCGACCACGCTTGAGCTCGGCATAGATCGGCCCGGCCGGGATCCCCATCGCCCTGGCTCGTTCAACGTCAAAACGACCGGGGCGAGGCTTCTGATCCACCCGGTAGGCATAAGCCGGTACCCGATGGGTGAGCGGGGCACAGCGAACGCGGATCTCGCCGTCGTCGAGCACCAGGTCTCCTTCAGCCGCAGCCCGGCGAACCCTGTGGGTGCGCAGCGGGTAGCTGATCCTGGTGGAGGTGGTGCGCAACACCCCCTCGAGGTAGTCGCGCAGGGGGTCAGGCCCGTAGAGATCAAGAGCCGGGCAGGATCCGGCCAGTCCAAGGCTGGCCAGCAGGCCGGGCAGCCCCAGCACATGATCCCCATGCATGTGGGTGATGAACACCCGTCGCAGCTGGCTCACCCGCAGTTCACTGCGCAGAAACTGGTGCTGGGTGCCTTCGCCGCAGTCAAAAAGCCAGAGCTCGGCCCGCTGCGGAAGCCGCAGGGCCACCGCCGACACATTGCGGCCCCGGGTTGGGACACCCGAGCTTGTGCCCAGGAAAGTGACCTGCAAGCCCATGCTGCCTCTGGCGCATGCTGCCACGACGGTCACAATGGCGTGCTTTGACTCAGGATCGGTTCCGTGTCGTTCGCCCACCGTCACGTGCGATCGCGACTGGTCCCCGTGCTGTTGCTGCCGGCCCTGGTGCTTGTCGGAGCCCTGCCGCTGCAACCACGGGCCTCGGCTCAGGTCCGCGTCGAGTCCCGTCAGGGGGCGGACCCCATGATGCGGATCCTTGTGCTGGAGGGCAGCAGCCTCACGATCACCGCCCTGGACCGGCCACTCCGCCTGCTGCCGGACGACGTGGTGATCGGCTCTGGCCAGAGCGCCCGGCTGGAGGTTCAGGGAAGCCGGCTGGCGCTGATCCAGGGACAGAATCGCCGCCTGTTGACGGTCGCGACCTCGTACTGGCTGCGGCCGCTCGCGCTTCGAAACGTCCTGGGCCCCGCTCCGGAGGAGCAGGAGCCGGCCGCTTCCAGCGAGGCTGATTTCCAGCTCCAACAGCGGCGATACCGCGGGCAGCTGCAGCTGCTGGTGGGACAGGGCGGCCTCCAGGCCGTGAACCACATCCCACTGGAGAGCTACCTGCCGAGCGTCGTCGGCAGCGAGATGCCGGCCAGCTGGCCTCAGGCAGCACTGCAGGCCCAGGCTGTTGCTGCCCGCAGCTATGCCCTGCGCCAGCGCAAGCCCTCCGCAGCCTTTGACCTCAGTTCCACCACCAGCAGTCAGGTGTACAAGGGCACGGAATCAGAAACCAGTTCCACCCGCGAAGCGGTATCCGCCACCCGCGGCCAGGTGCTCACCTTCAGGGGAGATCTGGTGAACGCTGTGTTTCACAGCAGCAGCAGCGGCAGCACGGAAAACAGCGGTGATGTGTGGAGTCGGCAGCTGCCGTATCTGGTGAGTGTGCCCGACTTCGATGCAAGCGGCCCTGTGAGCCAGTGGCAGCAGCGGTTGGACCCCGATCAGCTCCAGAACGCCTTCCGGGAAACCGGGGGAGCCACCCGGATCGACATCGTTGACATCACCGGAAGTGGACGGATTCGCAGGGCCCGTGTGTTCGGACCCGCGGGCACGCTTGTGCTCACCGGACCGGAGCTGCGCAGCCGGCTCCGGTTGCGCAGCACATGGGTGCGCTTTGAAACCCTGGCTCCGGAACTCGCCTGGCTCCCCCTGCCGCCACCGCTTCCCGGCAGCGATTCCGATTCCCCAGGACTCCCGGGCAGCGAGGTTGCGCCTCTGTCGCTTCCCAGGCCTGCCCTGCTGGCGATCGGGCGCGGTTTCGGTCATGGCGTCGGCATGAGCCAGTGGGGAGCCTTCTCGATGGCTCAGCAGGGCAGCACCTACCAGCAGATCCTCAGCCACTACTACCGGGGTACGGAACTGAGCGTGTTCACGGCGCCCTGAACATGAAGCTTCGGGTAGAAGCCGATCGCGACGCTGTCGCGGCCCGTGTTGCCGACCAGGTGTTCCGGTACTGGCTCGGACCTCTCCGGGACCAGCCTGGATCGGCCCGGCCCCTGGGGCTGGCCACCGGCCGCACGATGGAGCCCATCTACCTTGCCCTGGTGCAGCGATGGAAAGCGCTGCCGCCTGAGCTGCAGGAGCCGATGCAGAACTGCTGGCGCAGCTTCAACCTGGATGAGTACGTGGGGCTGCCAGCCCGGGACAGCCGCAGCTTCAGAGCCTTCATGGACCGCCATCTGCGCGAGCCGCTCGGGTTGGATCCGGCCTGCATGCAGCTGCCTGAAGGTGGTGTCCTCCATCCAGCTCACGAAGCCAGCCGCTACGCCGCCGCGCTGGCTGCAGCCGGAGGTGTGGGGCTGCAGCTGCTCGGCCTCGGCCTCAACGGCCATGTGGGCTTCAATGAGCCGCCCTGCACACCGGACTCCCGCTGCCGTTGCCTCCAGCTCAGCGAGAGCACCCGCCGGCAGAACGCCGAGGGCTTCGGAGGGGATCCCCAGGCGGTGCCGGCCAGGGCGATCACCCTGGGCCTGGCCGAAATCCTCCAATCCCGGGAGATTCTGCTGGTGGTGACAGGGAGAGCAAAGGCAGAAGTGCTGCGCAGGCTGCTGGAGGAGCCGGTCAGCGCTGAACTCCCCGCAAGCTGGCTGAGGGGACATCCGTCCTTCACCGTGCTCGCAGACCGCGAGGCTGTGTCCTGATCCCGCCGCCTTCAGTCCAGGGTGCAGCTCACACTGCGCACATCCTCCAGCGCCTCAATCACCTCGAGCATCCGCAGGCACTGGTCCAGCTGGGAGGGATCATCCGGTCGGCTGCTGCTCAGCGGAAACCAGCGGTGTTCCCAGCGCAACAGGTGCCAGCCAAGCTGGCGCAAACCCTGCTGGAGCCGCTCAAGGTCTGCATAAGATCCCAGGACCTCAGCCGAGGGGCCATCACGGTGCAGCTCAGAGGCCTCCTCCTGCAGGTGATAGCCGATCACCTGGGGGCCTCCCTGTTCCTCAAGTTGCAGCAGGCTCTCAAGCAGCAGCTCTTCACTCAGCACGGGACGGCCCGGCCCCGGCGCCAGACGGATCGCACTTCGCTGCTCGAACAGGTAGGCCACACAACCGGTCTCACCCAGATTGCCGCCATGCTTTCCGAAGGCCAGACGCAGATCAGCAGCGGTTCGGTTGCGGTTGTCGGTGAAGGCTTCCACCAGAACCGCCACTCCACCGGGGCCGTAGCCCTCGTAGCGGACAGCCTCGAATTGTTCCCCCTCACCGCTGAGCTGTCCGGAGCCCTTGGCGATCGCCCGCTCGATGTTGGTGTTGGGGACCCCAGCTGCCCTGGCCTTCTCGATAGCCGTCCGGAGCTGGAAATTCCCCCCCGGTTCGGCCCCGGAGCGGGCCGCCACCATGATCTCCCTGGCCAGACGGGTGAACAGCGCACCACGCTTGGCATCAACAACCGCCTTGGAGCGTTTGATCTGGGCCCACTTGCTGTGACCGGCCATCGGGATCGAACAGGGATGGAACGGTGGCGGAACCACCGGGCTTCAGCCTGCGGCGTCCAGAACCAGTTTCGGCTGCAGCCGGTCGCCGCTCACGTGGGCGATACCGGCAAGGTTGCCGTCCGGAGCCAGCACGGCCACCACCTGTCCGGATTCCAGCGCATGGGCCAGAGGGGCGGAGCGTCCACAGCGCCAGCCTTCCCAGTCGTTGTTTTGCAGCTGCTGGCGCGGGAGGTGTCCCAGGGCCTGAAGGGGCGAGAGCAACGGTTGTGGCATAGCCCCCGGCGGCACCGCCTGATCGAGTCGGAAGCCCAGCGCTTCTGTGCGTCGCAGCCTGGCCAGGGTTCCTCCACAGCCCAGCATCAGACCCAGATCCCTGGCCAGGGCTCGGATGTAGGTGCCAGCTGAACACCGCACCTCCAACTCGAGTTCAGCCCGATCTCCATCCCAGCGCAACAGCTCCAGCTGATGGATGGTGACCGGACGGGGAGCCAGCACAACGACCTCTCCACGGCGGAGGCGCTGATAGGCACGCATCCCATCGACGTGTACGGCTGACACCTGGGGGGGGCGCTGCAGGATGTCACCACGAAACTTCGCAAGAGCCATCTCCAGAGCCTCCTGGTCGGGGATCGGCCCGCCGAGCGGCTCCAGCGGATCACCTTCGAGATCATCCGTGCTGGTGCGAAGACCCAACCGCAGCACAGCTCGGTAAACCTTGTTGCCATCGAGGTAGTTCAGCAGCCGCGTGGCAGACCCCAGGGCCATCGGCAGCACTCCGGTCACCGAGGGGTCGAGAGTGCCGCCATGGCCCACGCGGCGCAGGCCATAGGCACGCCGCACCAGCGCCACACAGTCGTGGGAGGTGAGACCGGCGGGCTTGTCGAGCACCAGGAAACCCGAGGGCACTTGTTCTGGCATCAGGTGGAGAGCAGGATCGACGCGTAGGTTGAGCGTCGCAATCAGAGCTGGCGTGAGGCAGAAACAGGTCGGAAGCGCCCTGGGGGTGGAATCGTTTCTGGCAGACGGGTTCGGCCTTTGTCGGCAGCTGGCCAGCCATCTTGGGATCTCGCAGGCCGAGCTGGAGCGTCGGCTGCCTGACGGCACCGCGGAGCTGGCGTCCCTGCATCCTGGAGCCTTCCAGGCAGAGCAGGCCGGAAAGTTCTATGAAGACACCGTCGGAACCGCACATCTGCTGGAACTGGCGGCCTGGCATCTGGGCAGTGCCGACTACATCGCCGATACCCTGCGGCTTCAGGAGCGGTTCGCCCATGGTGTGGTGCTGGATTTCGGGGGTGGCATCGGAAGCCACGCCCTGGCCGCAGCCGTGCTGCCCTCGGTCGAGCAGGTCTGCTTCGTGGACCTCAATCCTCACAACAGAGCGTTCGTTCAGGCTCGGGCTGCTCAGCTTGGACTGGCTGAAAAGCTGATCTGTGCCCGCGATCTGGAGGCCACCGCCCTTCCAGCTCAATTCGACACCGTCGTCTGTCTTGACGTGCTGGAACACCTGCCTGATCCGGCCGGTCAGCTGAAGATCTTCGCCGAGCGGATGTCCCGTGGGTCAGTGGCCATTCTCAACTGGTACTTCCACAAGGGAGAAGCGGGTGAATATCCATTTCATTTCGACGAACCGGTTCTGGTGGAAGCTTTCTTCCGCATGCTGCAGAGCAGATTCCTGGAAGTGTTCCACCCTCTATTGATCACCACACGGGCCTACCGGCTGATGGACGAAGGCTCAGCCGTCGCTGAATCCGCCTGAGGCCTTGGAGGGCGGTGTTCCAACCGCCGCCGTTCAGCCGACAACCACGTTGACCCGCTTGCGACCCCGCAGGCCACGCTTGATCGAGTCAAAACCCACGACGCCATCCACGAGGGCAAAGAGTGTGTCGTCGGAACCGCGCCCCACATTCAGCCCGGGCAGAACCGAGGTACCGCGCTGCCGAATCAGGATCGATCCGGCGCTGACGGTCTCACCGCCATAGGCCTTCACGCCGAGACGCTTGGAATTGGAGTCGCGGCCGTTGCGGGTTGAACCGGTGCCTTTCTTGTGAGCCATGGAAGGAGGGGGAGGGGATGAATGACGAAGCGGTGTGGGGAAGGGACGTGGAGCGTCAGGCCAGCACCTTTCCGGAGAGCTGGATGGACTCCACCATCACCCTGGTGAGCTCCTGGCGATGGCCATTCTTGCGACGTGTCTTCTTCTTGGGTCGCATCTTGTAGACGAGCACCTTGCTGCCGCGCCGGTGTGCCAGCACCTTCAGGGTCACGCTGGCATTCTCCACGAACGGTTGACCCAGCGTCGTGGTGGTGCCGTCATGCACCAACAGCACCCGGTCGATGGTGACGGCGTCATCGACAGCGGCCTTGAGCCTGTCGAGATCCACATACCGGCTGGGCTGAAGCCAGAACTGCTGACCTGACGCCTCAACGATCGCGTAGGGAGCAGAGCTTGCTGCGTGAGGGGTTTCGCTCATGGAATCAAAGGCGTGGACAGGCTGGCGCACGGACCTCGGAGCCTTTGCTCAGGAGTCGGCTGCGGCCATTGGGCCTGGCGCACAACAAGTGGAAGACAATCCAACATACTCGCCGGTCGGCTTCTCTCCCGTCAACATTGAGTCCACCTGCTGCGGTCTGTCCTTCTGTTGATGGTTGACTCGGCACTCACCATCGCCTTCCTTGTTCGGGATCAGAGCCTGCGAGATGCCTGCAGGCTCTGGCTCAGGGATCGCGCTGTCACCCTTCAGCCCCTTGATCTGGCCGCCGATCCGGTGCCCCAGCTGGAGCAACTTCGCGATTCCTTCGATGCCCTGCTGCTGGAGCGGGGCCTGCTTGATCCGGCCAGCACTCAGGCATTACGGGAAGCCGGCCTCGTCTTCCCTGCCGTCGTGATCGGGGAGGTGAGTGGCGCCATCGACTACCACACAAGCGAAGTGCATCTCCCACCCGACCAGCTGGAACAGCTTCGGTACAGCATTGACGCCGCCATCTCAGGCTTCCTTCGTCAGGGTCTCCAGGAGAGCTCCAGGAGTGCCCCGAGCGGGTCAGCCGCCGAGGAGGAGACGGCGGATCGCTGGAAGCTGGCCAACCGTCTGCGGGAGCGGCTTGGCTATCTCGGTGTGTTCTATAAACGGGATCCGGCTCGATTTCTGCGCAATCTTCCCGAATCAGACAGAGAACAACTGACCCGATCGCTGGAACGAACCTACCGAGATCTGCTTCTGAGTTATTTCAAAAACCCGGCAGCAGCCAATCAGGCCCTGGAAAGCTTCGTGAACACGGCATTTTTCTGCGATCTGACGGTGACTAAGACTGTTGAGATTCACATAAATCTGATTGACCGCTTTGCCAAGCAGCTAAAAATGGAGGGTCATAAAAGTGATTTTCTGCAGGACTATCGCCTTGCCCTGATCGATGTCATGGCACATTTATGCGAAATGTATCGTCGTTCAGTACCAGCCGACCCTCCAATCGCCGTTGTATCCGCCAGCGTTGATGAATCCGCACTTTCACTTTCGACACGGAGGTTTGACTCGTGAGCCCACGCAAGACGTATATCCTCAAGCTCTATGTGGCTGGGAACACGCCCAATTCGATGCGGGCTCTCAAAACGCTTCGCAACATCCTTGACACCGAGTTCCGAGGCGTCTACGCGCTCAAGGTGATTGACGTTCTGAAAAATCCCCAGCTTGCCGAGGAGGACAAGATCCTGGCCACACCCACTCTCGCCAAGATCCTGCCTCCGCCTGTGCGCCGGATCATCGGCGATCTCTCAGACCGTGAGCGGGTGCTGATCGGTCTTGATCTTCTCTACGACGAGCTTTCCGATGAAGCCTTGATCGGCTTTGACGAGGAGCCGGCGGAGGGCTCTTCACCCGGAAGCCCCTGATCGCTCGCTCCGGGATCAAGACCCCGGATCTTCCATTCCATTCCCTTCTCAACTCGCTCACCAAGGCCTACGGTCCAATCAGGACACCCCCGTCGATGCAGGAACCACCCGCCAAAACCAGCTCACTGATGCAGGTTCAGAAGCTCCCCACCGGAATTGAGGGCTTTGATGATGTCTGCCACGGCGGCCTTCCCACCGGCCGCTCAACCTTGATCAGTGGCACCTCGGGAACCGGCAAGACGGTTTTCTCCCTGAACTTTCTCTATAACGGGATCAGACAGTATAACGAGTCTGGAATTTTCGTCACCTTTGAAGAGTCTCCGCTCGACATCCTGCGAAACGCGGCCAGTTTTGGCTGGAATCTCCAGGAAATGGTTGAGCAGGATAAATTGTTCCTCCTGGATGCCTCTCCCGATCCAGAGGGTCAGGATGTAGCTGGAAGCTTTGACCTGTCCGGCCTGATTGAACGCATCAATTATGCGATTCGCAAATACAAGGCACGTCGGGTGGCGATCGACTCGATTACGGCGGTCTTTCAGCAGTACGACGCCGTTTCAGTTGTGCGTCGTGAAATTTTTCGTTTGATTGCTCGCCTGAAGGAAATTGGTGTCACCACCGTGATGACCACCGAACGGATCGATGAGTACGGACCGATAGCACGGTACGGGGTGGAGGAATTTGTCTCCGATAACGTGGTGATTCTCCGCAATGTTCTCGAAGGAGAACGGCGGCGGCGAACAGTGGAAATTCTCAAGCTGAGAGGCACCACTCATATGAAGGGCGAATTTCCCTTCACGATGGGCAGCCATGGGATCAGTGTGTTTCCCTTAGGGGCGATGCGCCTCACCCAGCGAAGCTCAAACATCCGGGTCAGCTCGGGTGTACCTAAACTGGATGAAATGTGTGGTGGTGGATTCTTCAAGGATTCGATCATCCTGGCCACCGGTGCCACCGGCACGGGCAA
>JAYKHC010000004.1:0-3925 GCA_035285465.1 Cyanobacteriota bacterium | reverse complement strand
CCGAAGGGGTCGAAATCCCTGAAGGAGCTGCCGCCAGCTCGAAGGCGTTCGTAATCGGATTTCCAGATCACCTTGGTTCCGCAGAGGGTGTCTTTCAGGCGGCGGCGCAGCAGCCAGGAGAACACGGCGGCGAAGAAGCAGTTGGCCGCTCTGTTGAGCGGGGGCATGGCGAGATCACTGCGGGGGTAGACGAGCCGGCAGCCGTTCACGAACTCACCACGGCCGTCGGCCAGTGCCTGGATGAAACGGGGCAGATCCTCCGGTTGCACGGTGAGGTCAGCGTCGAGGATCACCAGAACCTCGCCCTGCGCCTGCTCGAAGCCAAGCCAGACAGCATCGGCCTTGCCCCGTCCCTGCTGACGGACCGCCCGGAGCTGGAAAGGCCCCCGGTAGCGTCCGCAGACCTCCCCGATGCGCTGCCAGGTGTCATCGCGGGAGTGCCCTTCCACAAAGATCACTTCCGTGCTGCGGCCCAGCGGCGGCAAACGCTCAATCGCTGCGGCGATGTTGCCGGCCTCGTTGCGGGCGGGGATCACGACGCTCACGCTCGGCTGTGTGGGCTTCTGGTGGTCCAGTCGGGCCACAACCCAGTGGGTGAGACAAAGCTGCTCCAGCAAGGGCAACTGGCTCAACCAGCGATTGGCCAGTGCACTCAGCAAGGGCAGGCGGCGGGGCAACAGGCAGCGGTGGCCGAGCTTCAGCACCTCCCAGCCCGCCAGGTCCAGCAGGTTGCGCACATCCCCCGGAGTGAGCCAGCTCTCCGGCGGTTGGGGCCGGCGCTGGCCGATGGCTTCCGCCGCCTTGAGGATCGGTTGCCAGAGCCAGTTGTGAAAACTCACCACCAGCCGGGTGCGCGGATGGCAGAACGCTTCCAGTCGCTCCAGCGTTCCCTGCACGTCGTGCAGGGTGTTGAGGGTGTTGGGAAGCAGGATCACGTCGAAGGGCTGAGGTTCCCCGAGGCTGGAGGGGGTGATCGTCTGGGCATCGGCACAGATGATGCGCAGCTCGCGATGTCGAGCCTGGGCGGCGCGGGCCAGCTGGGGATCCTGTTCCACGCCCACGCCGTGGCAGGGCTTGAGGCTGGCCAGCAGATCACCCAGCCCGCAGCCGATCTCCAGAACCCTGCTGCCTTCGCTCACCAGCTGTTGATGCAGCCGGGCCAGATCGTCGTAATACAGCTGATTGAGCTGCTGAAACCTGAGCTGGCAGGCCGGATCGGTCATCGGAGGAGAGGGGCCGGATTCAGGGCCGTGACGGCTGCTCAGATGGATCCCGACCGGCCGATCCTGCCAGGCGTTCTGCCAGCACCCAATCCTCCAGCGCCCGTCCTTCCAGCAGCAGCTGCCAGCGCTCCGGGTCGCCGAGCTCCCGGCGGCGGATCCACACCCGCTGCCCGGGGGGCACCGCAGCGGGCGGGAGCAGTTGGTGGGGGCTCCGGGGCGTGGCGAGTGCCAGCCGGATCAGCTGGCGATGTTCCTCGTTGCTGAGTGGTTCCGCCGCCGCAGCCTGAAGACCGCCCTGGGCCAGCAGCCGCTGCGCGGCTGGCTCCGCCAGGGCTCGGCGCAGCTCGGGCCGGCGATCATCGAACAGCGCCGTATCGCTGAACAGGCCGCTCTGCAGGATCAGCACCAGAGCCAGCCAGGGGCCGAGCAGCAGGGCGGCCAGCCGCCTTGTGGCCCCCGCCTGAGCGGGGACCAGCAGCCAGGGGATCCCCATGGCCGCGGCCGCGGCCGCCAGCCAGCTGCTGGCCGATGCCCCGTGGCGGATCACCAGGGCCGATCTCAGCGCTGAACCGTTCCAGGCCAGCAGCAGAGCGGCCAGCAGCAGCAGGCCTCCAGTGGCCGCGATCACGCGGTCGACCTGGCGAGCGGTGCCGGCGCGGCCTGCGCTCCACTGCTGCAGACCCACCGCCGCGGTGATGGCGATCCAGGGGGTGAGCTGCAGGGCGTAATAGGTGGTTTTGGTGCGGAAACTGCTCAACAGCACCAGCAGCAGCAGGGGATAGAGCAGCAGCACCAGCCGGCCGGCCCTGGGCAGCCGGCTGCGCCAGAGCCGGCTCGAACCCACCACCGCCGCGGCGATCCAGGGTGCCGTGGTGGCGGGGATGACGCCCAGATAGAACAACGGGCCGGCGCTGAAGGCATCCGATTTCGAGAGGAACAGCAGCTTCTGCCACAGCACCTGCACCACCGGCAGGCCGTAGGTCTGAACACTCAGGCCGAGCCAGAGCGCCACAGCCAGAGCTCCCAGCATCACCCCCAGCCCGAACCTGCCGGACCGGAGCAGCCAGCGGCGCTCGATCAGCAGGTAGGGGGTGATCGCCAGAACGGGCAGCGCCACCATGAATCCCTTGATCAGAAAAGCCAGCCCCGGGGCCAGACCCGCCAGCAGCGGGCTCCAGCGGGCATTCGGCTGATCGCTGGCCACCAGGGCGCTGAGGCCGGCCAGTTCCACGGCCAGCAAGGGCATGTCCTGGGTGGAGAGGTGGGCGTAACAGAGCCAGAGGGGGGTGAGCGCCAGCAGGCCCGCCGCCAGCAGCGCCGACCGCCGCCGCTCGCGGGCGCTGCCCGGCAGCAGCCGCTGCGCCAGCCAGGCCGTGAGCACCAGGCTCGCGATTCCAGCCAGCAGGGCCGGCAGGTCTGTCGCCCAGGGGGCACCACCGAACAGCTGCAGGCTCAGGGCCATCAGCCACTGGGCGCCGAGGCAGCGATCAAAAATCGGCTGGCTGAACCACAGCGGTGCCAACCACTGGCCACTGTCCGCCATCCAGCGCGCCTGCAGGGCGTAATAGCCGGCGTCGTGGGCCAGGGGGCTGCGCGCTGCCGCCGAAACCAGCAGGGGCAGAACCGCACCGAACAGCAGCAGGACACCCGGTTGCGGCAGTCGGCGGAGGCTCATCACGGGCCATTGTGCGTTCTGGCACACCCAGGCTGGTGTCCCCCGCCACCGGGCGTCACCATCTGGTCGGCGCATTGCGCCTTCCTAGTGTGAGGACCCCATGAAACTCTTCCAGCAACTGCTGGTTGCACCTGCGGCTCTGGGCCTGGTGGCTCCGATGGCCGCCGGCGCTGCCGATCTCAACCTGGCTGGTGTCAGCCAGTACAGCTCCCAGGAGCAGGTCACCAGCATTTCCCAGTTTTCCGACGTCAAGCCCACCGACTGGGCCTACCAGGCGCTCAGCAACCTGATCGAGCGCTACGGCTGCGTGGCGGGCTACCCGAACGGCACCTACAAGGGGGGCCAGGCGATGACGCGCTACGAGGCCGCCGCCCTTCTGAATGCCTGCCTCGATCGCATCAGCGAGGTGACCGATGAGCTCAGGAAGCTGATGGCGGAGTTCGAGAAGGAACTGGCGGTGCTGCGAGGCCGCGTCGATGGCCTCGAGGCCAAGGTGGGAGAGCTGGAGAGCACCCGGTTCTCGACCACCACAAAGCTGTCGGGGCAGACCACGTTCGTGCTGGGAGCCAACAGCTTCAGCGGCAGCGCCGATGGGCTGGTGGACGGCAGCCGTGAGCTCTATGGAGCCACCACCTTCAACTATGACCTGCAGCTGACGTTCGACACCAGCTTCAGCGGCAAGGATCTGCTGCGCACCAACCTGCGGGCCGGTAATTTTGCCGCCAGCAGCTTCGGGGGAGCGGGGCCCAGCAGCCTGTCGCAGCTGGAGGTGGCCTTCCAGGAAGACCTTGGCAACGCCGCTGGGGGCGATGTGGTGGCGATCGATCGCCTCTTCTATCAGTTTCCGCTCGGGGATTTCACCTTCAGCATCGGCGGCCGCATCGGCCAGGAGGACATGCTGGCGATCTGGCCGAGCGTGTATCCGGCTGAAACGGTGCTGGATGTGCTCACCCTCGGCGGTGCGCCGGCGGCGTACAACAAGAATCTCGGTCCCGGCGCCGGGGTGTGGTGGCAGAAAAATGGCTTC
>JAYKHC010000003.1:0-8347 GCA_035285465.1 Cyanobacteriota bacterium | reverse complement strand
ACGCTCCCGGAGCGGTCGGCCAGAAGCAATTCTGGAACAGGATCCCATCAGATTCCCAGTCTTTCCCAGACCGTTTCCAGATGGCATCGATGGGCATCGGCAGAAAAGCACTCAGACAGCTCAGAGGCGGTCAGCAGACCGAGAACCTCCTCATCGCGTTCAAGATTCGCTCGGAAGTCCCCACCCGGACGATTCCAGGCCTCATGAGCATGCCGCTGCACAAGACGGTAAGCATGATCACGAGCAAGCCCCTTCTCCACCAAAGCCAGCAAAACTTTCTGACTGAATACAACGCCACCATAGAGATTCATGTTTCGAATCATATTTTCGGGGTAGACTCCAAGCCCTTTTACAACTTCAGTCGCCTCACGAAGCATGAAGTGCAGGGTCACGGAACAATCTGGAAGCATCAGCCGCTCCACCGAGCTGTGACTGATATCCCGCTCATGCCAGAGCACGCAGTTTTCCAGGGCAGCAACTACATAACTGCGCAAAATGCGAGCAAGCCCACTAATCCGCTCGCTTCGTATTGGATTCCTCTTGTGGGGCATGGCTGAGCTCCCCTTCTGACCCTTGGCGAAATTTTCCTCTATCTCAAGCACATCAGTGCGTTGCAGATTGCGAATCTCAGTTGAGAACCTCTCAAGCGCAACACCAACAAGCGCAAGCGTCTGGACATACTCAGCATGGCGATCGCGCCCGATCACCTGTGTGCTGGCCGTATCCGGTACCAATCCAAGCTTCGCGCAGGCGATCGACTCCACCCGAGGGTCGGTGTTGGCGTAGGTGCCCATGGCACCAGAAACCTGGCCGACACTCACCACGCGCTCCAGGCGTTCCAGACGCTCCCGATTGCGCTCCACCTCCGCCAGCCAACCAGCCAGCTTGAAGCCCAATGTGATCGGCTCACCATGGATGGCATGACTGCGACCGATCATCACAGTGTCCTTGTGTTCACGCGCCAAGGTCCGGATGGATTCGTGAAGCTGATCGAGCTCGCTGCGCAACAGCTTCACAGAGGCCTTCAGTTGCAGGGCCAAACCGGTGTCCAACACATCGGAGCTGGTCATGCCCACGTGGATGTAACGCCCCGCCTCACCCACGTTTTCGTTCACGTTGGTCAGAAAAGCAATCACGTCGTGGCGCACCTCTGACTCGATCTCGAGGATGCGTTGCACGGAGAAGGTCGCCTTCTGCTTGATCGTGGCCATCGCCTCCGCAGGTACCCGCCCAAGCTCACAGTTGGCCTCTGTGGCGGCGATCTCCACGTCCAGCCAGCTCTGGAACCTGGCCTGTTCGCTCCAGATGGCGCCCATCTCGGGCAGGGTGTAACGCTCGATCAAGACCGCCGGGGGCTCAGGGACCCAACAAATTTATGGGTCGCCGGGGCACGCCCCTGAATGTCCAGCGCATCAACCAGTTGCCTGTGCGCCACCTCCCACTGCACAAGCGGCCCCCAGGCCTGCTGACGAACCCAGCAGCGTCCCCCTCGGCACCGGATCAGCTGAAACGGTGGGAGATCAGCCGGTTGATTCCGCAACCTCACAAAACACCCGGGACGAAGCAGCTCGAACACGGTGCCTGCCGCCCCAGAACGGCTGATGGCCAGGATCGACGGGCAACGGTGATCGCATCCGGAGGCTTGGGGCGAGGACGGCATCATGATGGAGATCAACGGGCTCTGCGGAGCCACGGGGAGCCTGGGGCAATCCTCCAGCGCCGAACCCCTTCACCAACCATTGCGCGGAATCTGTTCAGCATCCCGTGCTTTTTGGTCACATACCCCCCTCATCGTCAACCTTGCCCGCCAAGCAGCGCCTGGACCTGGAACTCCTGTCTCGTCGCTTGGTGGTGAGTCGCCAGCAGGCGCAGCAACTGATCCGTGCCGGTCGGGTCAGAAGTGGCGACCGAATCCTGGACAAGCCCGGCCTTGAGGTGAGATCCGGATGTGCCCTCAGCATTGAGACTCCCCCCAGATTCGTCTCAAGGGGAGGGGAGAAGCTGGACGCGGCACTGGAACAATGGCCGATTCACGTGAGAGATCGCGTCTGTCTCGACGCTGGAATTTCCACGGGCGGCTTCAGTGACTGCCTGCTCCAACGAGGCGCCGCAAGGGTTTACGGCATCGATGTGGGCTATGGCCAGACGGCCTGGAGCCTCCGTACCGATCCCCGGATCGTTCTGCGTGAGCGCACCAACCTGCGGCGACTGACTCCACAGCTTCTATACGGCCCCGACGACCCTCTGCCCGATCTGGCTGTGGCGGACCTTTCCTTCATCTCGCTGGAGCTGGTGCTTCCGGCGCTGATGGCTCTCCTGAAGCCCCTCAACACGAGTGCAGCATCTCGGCGCGACCTGGTGCTGCTCATCAAGCCCCAATTCCAGGTAGGCCGAGACAGGGTGGGCAAAGGCGGAGTGGTGCGCAGCCCAGAGGCCCATCTGGACGCGATCTGGGGCGTGTCCAGGGCAGCCGAAAACCTGGGGCTCAGAGCCGTGGGCCTGCTGGCCTCACCGATCACCGGACCGGCCGGCAACCACGAATATCTGCTCTGGCTCCAGGATGCGGCTGAAGAGCGATCGATTCCCGGAGATGCCCTTGATCTCAACAGCATCAACGCGGTGGTCGCCCAAGCGCTGGGGGTATGAGATCAGATCGCGCCGGAATCGCGATCGCCCGTGCGGATGCGAATCACCGAATCGATCGTGTTCACAAAGATCTTGCCGTCCCCGATCTCGCCCGTGCGGGCTGCGTCCTGGATCGCCTCCACAACGATGTCGACCTTGTCGTCATCCACGACGATCTCCAGCTTCAGTTTCTGCAGGAATTCCACCGTGAATTCCGAGCCCCGGTAACGCTCCACCTGGCCCTTCTGACGACCAAAGCCACGAACCTCGCTCACGGTCATGCCCACAATGCCGGCGTTCACCAGAGCGATCTTCACGTCCTCAAGCTTGAAGGGGCGAATGATGGCCTCAACTTTTTTCATGGAAGCAACAGATGGTGCTGAATGCAGTCTCTCAGGTATGGCTCCGCGGTGCTTCGGACCCTCAGGCCCGGTCCTCGGTGCACTGTTGACCCGGGCAGCTCGCCAGGACCCGCTTCCTAGGATCTCATCAGGTCTGTCAGCACAGCCTGTCCATACCACCGAATCAACACCTTCCATGACCACGGCTGAAGCCTCCTCCCTTTCCGACACAACCCAGACACCTCGCTACGGGGAGAGAGCGATCCGGGAGGCCCAGCTGATCTGTTTCGACAACCCCAGGCCTGGGCGGGCCTATGAGGTTTCCATCGAATTGCCCGAATTCACCTGCAAATGCCCCTTCTCCGGTTATCCGGACTTCGCGGTGCTGCGGTTGCTCTACCAGCCGGGCCCCCGGGTGATCGAACTGAAATCAATCAAGCTTTATGTGAACAGCTTTCGCGACCGCTCGATTTCCCACGAGGAGGTGGCCAACCGCATCCTGGATGACCTGGTGAGCGCTGCTCGCCCCGACTGGATGGAACTCATTGCCGATTTTCACCCTCGAGGCAATGTTCACACCGTGGTGCGGGTGAGTCATGGCAGCCGCCAGCCCTGTTGATCAGGAGCGGATCTCGCTGATCAGAGCAGGAAGCTCGTCCGAGAGCGCAGTGAGGCTGCGATTGCTCAGTCCGGCAAGATGTATCCGGCCAGGCTCGGCAATCGCCCAGAGCTGTCGCGTGGCCACCAGGCTGAGGCCGCCACCCAGCAGAGCGATCGCAAAACCTGAATACACAAGAGGAACGCCGGGATCCCGCTTCAGCAGGATGCCGCTGGCCGGAAGAATCCCTGCCAGGCGAATCGGCAGTCCATCCACCTCCACAGCCGGTCCGCCAAGGCTGAGCTGCCCGAGGCGTCCGCCATCGGCTCCGTAGATCTCCACAGGACCCTGTTCGCTGCTCGCCAGCAGCAACACCGGACTGGAACCGTCCGGACGGGTTGGCAGCAGCAGACCCCACACCTGATCACCGAGCTGCGGAAAGGCTTCAAGCGGGAGTTGCAGCAGCGGACTTCGGCCGAGCTGCAGCGTCAGTGCCGCCAATCCCCAGTCGGCCTGATAGAAGGTGACACCCTGAAACCTCAACGGGTGGTTCACGCTGATTTCAGCCTCCTGAAGCAGAGCCACGGGCTGGCTGCCATCAGAGGCATCCTCCGGCTGAAGGATTCTCAGCGAGGACCTGAACTGCTCCGGGCGCCCGGCCGGATCCCT
Source organism: Cyanobacteriota bacterium (assembly GCA_035285465.1). Classification (GTDB taxonomy): domain Bacteria; phylum Cyanobacteriota; class Cyanobacteriia; order PCC-6307; family Cyanobiaceae; genus UBA5018. The sequence continues at coordinate 4,114 of JAYKHC010000003.1, read as the reverse complement.
CTGAACGGAAAAGTCATCCAGAGCCAGGGTTAGCTCCCCGTGACCACGACTGTCCACCAGTTCCAGTGTCCGTCCAGGTGCCAGAAACTGTTCCAGTCTTTGCCCACCCAGGGCGCCCCATGCGGCCCCAAGCATCAACACCACAAGCCCGGCGTGCACGAGCAGAGGGCCGACACGCCCGATCTTGCCGCGTCGCGCCGCCAGGCGATCAGGGTGACGCTGGAGTTCCCAACCCCGTTGCCGGAGCACGGCTTCAAGTTTGTCGAGGCAGCTCCGGGAATCAGTCACACGGACGGTTTCAGCCAGGCTGAGTTTGCTGAGCTGGCGCGGGGAGCGGTAATCGATCCAGCGCAAGGCGGCTCTCAGGGCCGGCCACTGACGGCGCCAGCTGCACAGCAGCAGGGCCAGAGCCAGCCAGGCCAGCAGGGCCAGGAACCAGCTGCTTGAGTACACATGATCGAGTTGAAGCGCCAGCAGACGGCCGGCATTGATGATCCCGAGCCAGGGCCTGGAGTCATAGAGCCGGTGATAGAAATCCTCATTCTCCTTCTGGGGAATGGCAGTTCCGATTGCGCTGGCCAGCGCGATCACCACCAGCAGGGCAATAGCCAGACGGAGATCGGAGATCAGAGCGACCAGGCGGTTGAGGCGAGGCTTCAAGGCAGAGGTCATGAGCCCTGGGCCACCAGGGTGAGAACCCCGGTGGTGAGAAGAATGACGCCGCTGATCGGCGGAACCCACTGGCCGACGACACGGAGCCCCAGCAACTGCGGGAGGCTGGCTGCGACGGTACCGGCAAGCAACAGGGGCAGCACCTGCCCCGCGCCAAAGGCCGAAAGCAGCACCATGCCAGCCAGAGGCCTGCCGCTCTGGGCCATCCAACCGAGCAGCACAGCCAGAACAGGTGTCGTGCAAGGGGTAGCCGCCAGGCCGAAGGCAAGACCTGCGGCCAGGGGAGCCAGAGGCGCAGGGACCTTGCTCCGCCAGAGCTCAGGGTCGGGGCCTGCCGGCAGAGGGATCCTCAGCAGACCGAGCAGGTTGAGGCCCATGGCAAGGGCAAGGACGGCGACAAGGATGGGAACCAGGCGGGGGATCTGGCCATAGATCCTCCCCAGCAACCCACTGGCCAGGCCAAGAACCACCAGGGAGCCCACAATGCCCGTTGCAAAGGCCAGGCTGCGCTGCCAGGAAGCCTGGCGTTCCCCACCGAATCCGGCGAGATAGGCCAGGGTGACGGGAAGGAGCGACAGGGAGCAGGGCCCGAGGCTTGTGAGCAGACCTCCTCCAAACACCAGAGCCAGAGTGAGCGGAGTGGGCGTGGCCAGAGACTGCTGCAGCAGCACATCGGCACTGCGTGCCCAGTCGGCCAGCTGCAGGCCGATACTGTTCATCGGTCCAGAGTATCGGCCCTATCGGGCAGATTGCGGGGAGCGACGCCGGCCCGACAGGGGCGGAGTCAGGCCAGCCGACTCAAGAGAGCAGCGCAACAGCAAACCGCACATCAGCAGACTGGCCATCAGCGAGTTCCCGCCGTAGCTGATCAACGGCAGTGGCAACCCTGTTGTCGGCATGGCCCCACTGGCCACAGCGATGTTGAGGATCGACTGGCCCACCAGCAGAGCCGTTCCACCGATCGCGATCAGACGGTGCACATTGCTGCGGCAGCTCAGGGCGATCCGAAATCCCACGAAGCCGAAGAGGAGCAGGAACCCAAGCAGCACAGCTGAACCGACGAAGCCGAATTCCTCGGCGAACACGGCAAAGATGAAATCCGTATCCTGAAATGGGAGATAACTGAGCTTCTGGGTGGACAAGCCGAACCCTGAGCCCAGCAACTGTCCGGAGCCGATGGCCAGAAGGCTCTGGACCAACTGGTATCCATCCGTACGGGCGTACTGCCAGGGATCGAGGAAGGAAACCACCCGCGCTCGTTGATAGGCATTGAAGTAGAGGCTTGATCCAGCCAGAAGCAAACCAGCACCGGCGGTCACAAAGAGCCCACGCAGCGAAAGCCCGCTGGCCAGAGCAATCAGCCAGAGCAGCATGAACAGCAACGAGGCGGTGCTCAGGTTCGGTTGCTTGAGGATCATCAGGATCAGAAGACAGAAACATCCCAGCCAGAGGATCTTCTGATCCATGCCGGTGCGATGCCAGTGGGCGAACAGAGCGGCACCCTGAAGCACAAGAAAAGGCTTCACGAGTTCGGAGGGTTGCAACTGAAACGGTCCGAGCACCAGCCATCGACTGGCCCCGTTCACCTCGCTACCGACCACGAGCGTGGCCCCGACCAAGAGGCAACCGAACAGCAGAGCAAAGGGAGCGAGATGGGACCAGCGGCGCAGACTGGTTCTTACACCGAGCCAGAGCAGAACCCAGCTTGCCGTCATCCAGATCATCTGGCGTTTGACGAAGAATGCAGCATCACCGAGCTCCTTGCCTGCCACCCACCAACTCGCCGAGGCGAGCACGAGCAGCCCCACAAGGCTCCAGAGGGCAACCATCCCGAGCAGCAGTCGCGCCTCCGAGGTCCACTGAGCCCAAGGCAATGGAAGGATCAAGGCCGCCAACCGCTTTCCGGGGGATGGACCGATTCCCGGTCTCGGCTTCGGTGGCCTTGGTCGAAACGGAATCTGAGACGTGCTCAAAGCATGGAGTGGACGCTCAGAGGTCCTGACATGCCCCATTGAATCGTTCCGGATGGCCTTGGGGCAAGCATCACCAGCAACGAAAAAGCCCGGCTCTGCCGGGCTCGGTGATCGAGGATAGGAAGTGAATCCTCAGATCCCAACATTTGTCTGGGGTCGACCTGTCGCCAGTTCGACCTTGAGAATCTTGCCCCCCTGTTTCATGATCCGCTGTTGTTCAGCAAACCAACTGTCGTAGGGCACCCACTTTGTGAAGTAGGTGTTCTGAAGCTCGCGCTGTGAACGGATCTTCTCAGGGCACGGTATGCAAGCTGTGATCTTGAACAGACGCATGGGTTGAATCCTCAGGGTGACCGAAACGGGATTCAGTTGCCCAGACCCGAACTGATGTAGTCGAAATAAACACCCATCTCACGACCGGCATCCGGGCCGACAAGGCTGGCGGTCACCTCCTTCATCGCCTGGATCGACTGGACTGTGGCACCAATCGGAACTCCCAGGGAGTTGTAAGTTTCCTTGAGGCCATTCAGGACACGTTCATCCAGGATGGACGTATCACCCGCCAGCATGGCATAAGTTGCATAGCGGAGATAGTAATCAAGGTCGCGGATACAGGCCGCATAGCGCCGCGTCGTGTACATGTTGCCCCCAGGACGGGTGATGTCTGAGTAGAGCAACGACTTCGCAACCGCTTCCTTGATGATGGCGGAAGCGTTTGCACTGATGGTGGCGGCGGCACGGACCCGCAGCTCTCCGCTGGCGAAGTAGGACTCCAGACGGCCCATGGCCGACACGTCGAGATAGAGACCCTGAACGTCTGCCTGGTTGATGACGTTGGTGATGGCGTCTTGCATGGATTGGGCTTAGGGGCGTGGGAAGGTCTGAGAATGCAGCCTCAGGAGAGGGCGCCGACCAGGTAGTCGAAATAGACGCCGGCTTCCTCGGCATCGGTGCCAGTGAGCAGGCCCACTGCCGCGTTCTTGAGTTCACGCACGCCTTCGGCCATGGCTTCCAGCGGGGTGCCCAGAGCGCGATACATCTCCTTAGCTCCGATGACGCCGATCTCCTCAATCGGGGTCACGTCCCCGGAGACAACGCCATAGGTCACCAGGCGAAGGTAGTAGTCGAGATCGCGCAGACAGGTGGCAGTCATCTCCTCACCGTAGGCGTTGCCGCCCGGAGAGATGACATCGGGGCGCTTCTGGAAGAGGGCCCCGCCGGCCTGCTTCACAATCCGCTCGCGGCTCTCGCTGAGAACCTGGGCGATGCGGAGGCGGCGCTGGCCAGCGGCAACAAAAGCCTTGATCTGGTCGAGTTCGCCAGGGCTTAGGTAGCGGGCTTCGGCGTCCGCGTTGATGATCGAGTTGGAGACGATGCTCATGCAGTTCTGCCTCGAAACAAGCGGTCGCCTTGACGGAGACCGGTATCCGGTGGGTAAGTGATGGACCGACGCGTGTCGATCGCCGAGT
>JAYKHC010000002.1:0-21547 GCA_035285465.1 Cyanobacteriota bacterium | reverse complement strand
TGGCAAAGAGCGCAGAAACCGCTACATATTTAAGATCCTCGAGGAAGTTAGAGCCCGGGAGCGGATTGCAATAAGTTATAAATTTCATGAACTCAAAGAATTAGATATAAGCATCTTGTCAAGTTTATCCAGATCAGCGTCAGTGATCTTGGTTTGCATCGGGCAGTGCTTGGGCCCGCACATCGAGCAGAACTCCGCCTGCTTATAGATGTCGGCGGGAAGAGTTTCGTCGTGATACTCCTTGGCGCGCTCGGGATCAAGGGAGAGCTCGAACTGCTTGTTCCAATCAAAGGCGTAGCGGGCGCGGCTAAGTTCATCGTCACGATCGCGAGCACCGGGACGGTGGCGTGCAATGTCGGCGGCGTGCGCGGCGATCTTGTAGGCGATCAGGCCATTGCGCACGTCTTCAGGGTTGGGCAGGCCCAGGTGCTCCTTAGGGGTTACGTAGCAAAGCATCGCTGTGCCATACCAACCGGCCATCGCCGCACCGATGGCGCTGGTGATGTGGTCATAGCCGGGGGCGATGTCGGTCACCAACGGACCGAGCACATAGAAGGGCGCCTCCGCGCACTCTTCCATCTGCTTGCGCACATTGAACTCGATCTGATCCATCGGCACATGGCCCGGTCCTTCCACCATCACCTGCACGTCGTGCTTCCAGGCCCGGCGGGTGAGTTCCCCGAGAGTCTTCAGTTCGGCGAGTTGGGCTTCGTCTGAGGCGTCGTGCAAGCAACCGGGGCGCAGTGAATCTCCCAGGGAAAAGGTGCAGTCGTAGCGCTTGAAGATCTCGCAGATGTCGTCGAAACGGGTGTAGAGCGGGTTCTGCTTGTGGTGATACAGCATCCACTGGGCCAGGATGCCGCCGCCGCGGCTCACGATGCCGGTGAGGCGGCCCTTCACCTTGGGCAGGTGCTCAATCAGCAGGCCGGCGTGGATGGTCTGGTAGTCGACGCCCTGCTGGCAGTGCTTCTCGATGATGTGCAGGAAGTCGTCTTCGCTCAGCTTCTCGATCGAGCCGTGCACGCTCTCGAGGGCCTGATACACCGGCACCGTGCCGATGGGCACCGGCGAGGCGTTGATGATCGCCGTGCGCACCTCATCGAGGTTGACGCCGCCGGTGGAGAGATCCATCACCGTGTCGGCGCCGTACTTCACCGCCAGCTCCAGCTTCTTGAGCTCCTCGGCCACATCGCTGGCGTTGGGGGAGGCGCCGATGTTGGCGTTCACCTTGCAGCTTGAGGCGATGCCGATCGCCATCGGCTCCAGATTCGGGTGGTTGATGTTGGCCGGGATGATCATCCGGCCCCGGGCCACCTCCTCGCGCACCAACGATTCCGGCAGGTTCTCCCGCTTCGCCACATGGGCCATCTCCTCGGTCACGACCCCCTGCCGGGCGTAGTGGAGCTGGGTCACATTTGCCTGACCCTGACGCTGTTCAATCCAGGTGCTGCGCATGGCGGGTGTGGCTGAGGACGGTCGGCTCGCGCCGTGTGATGGGGTCCTGATGCCGAGATCGACCCGGCCGGTGGGCTGGGCGACTCACTTCCCTGCGCCGGCATGACCCGGATCAGGTGCGGAGGGTGTGATCTCAGCCCATGACTGCCTGAAACAGTCGGGCACCCCTAGTGACATACGAAACCTAGCAAGACCGAAATTCCTGCAAACCATCGAGTGCCGCGGCCACCACCCGGTGATCGGGATCGGCCTGAAGGCGCTGCAACAGGCTCCGTGCCTGCGAGGCCTCGTCACCGCCGGGCCAGTCCCGCACCAGTCTGGACAGGATCTCAGCACCACCCACTCGGACGGTGCCGTCGTCATCGCCGCTGGCCAGACAGGCCAGCTCCAGCAGCCAGGCGGGGGCGATCTGAGGCTGCTCGGCCACCGCCGAAAGCACACTGCAACGCAGCAACCACTGGCTGTCGCGGCGGAAGGCGGACAGCAGCAGCGGCCAGGCCCGCTCGAGCCCATAACTGGCCAGGGAATTGGCCGCCTCAGCCCGCACGTTGGCATCCTCGTCGTGTTCGAGACAGCGCACCAAGGCCTGCCAGCCGGCCTCACTGCGCTTGACCCCAAGGCCCGCGCAGCTCAGGGAACGGATCATGAAGGTTTCCTGCTCTAGTCCAAGCAACAACAGGGGGATGGCCTGATCAGCCGGCAGATCCCGCAGTCGCGCCAGCGCCGGCATCGCCCGGGAGGGGTCACCGGAGGCAATCGCACTCCGCAGGAGTTCAGGGTTGGGTGTCGGGGTCATGGTCACCAGACTCGCGCAGCGCCTCCAGCAGTCGTCGTCGTCGCCAACCCTGATGGAGCGCATTGGAGATCAACAAGCCGGCTCCGATCAGCAGGGACGGCACCGCCACCATCCGCTCGGAACCGCGCCTCTGAAGCAGCACAACCAGCGAGAGCAGGATCAGCAGCGGCGAAACAAGGGTCAGCCAGGTCTGCAGCCAGGGTCTGCGGGGCAACAGCCGGTTCACGGGATCGGGCGCTCCATCGCAGTCAACAGAGAAGCACTGAGCACCCGGATCCCGATGGCGATGGCGGCTTCATCGGGGGCAAAACTGTTGCTGTGCAGAGGGGTGCAGCCGTCAGGACCGGCAACCCCAAGGCGAAACATGGTGCCGCGGGTGCCATCCAGCAATTCGGCAAAATCCTCGGCCCCGAGCGAAGGTTGCTCCAGCCAGCGCACCCGGTCGCGACCCAGGAGCTCGGTGGCCACATCAGCAACCATCCGGGTGAGGACCGGGTCATTGTGAACCGGCGGGGAGATGCAGCGGTAGTGCACCCTGGCCTCTCCGCCATGGCCGACACAGAGGGCCTTCACCGTGTCTTCAATCCAGCCCGGCAGCTGGGCATGAAGGTCGTTGTCCAGGCATCGCACCGTTCCCAGCAGCCTCACATGATCCGCGATCACATTGAAGGCCCGCCCCCCCTCGATGCGCCCGAAACTCACCACCACGGGATGCAGAGCATCCAGTCGCCGACTGATCGCCTCCTGCAGGCCGCTCACCACCCGGGCGGCAATCCAGATCGCGTCGGTGCTCTGGTGGGGGCGGGCGCCATGGCCTCCTTCCCCGAGCACCTCCACCTCGAGCTCGCCGGCCGCTGCTGTGAGACTGCCGCTGCGCACACCGATACAGCCGGCTGGCAGGCTCGGGAACACATGCACACCGAACAGAGCCTCCACCCCATCCATCGCTCCATCGGCCTTCATCCAGGCCGCGCCCTGGGCCGTTTCCTCAGCCGGTTGAAACAACAGCCGGACCCTCCCCTTCAGCCGTCCGGGATGGCGCTGTTCGAGATCGCCGAGCAGGCGAGCCACCCCGAGCCCCACCGTGGTGTGCAGGTCATGGCCGCAGGCATGCATCAGCCCCTGCACCGTGGAGGCGTAGTCAAGATCGGTGCGCTCCTCCACCGGCAGCGCATCCATATCCACTCTCAGAGCGAGCAGCGGGCCCGGTCGGTCATCGGGCAGCAGAGCAGGCCCCAGCTCCGCCACCACTCCCGTGCGGCCGACGCCTTCCTGCACCTGCCAGCCCCAGCGACGCAGCTCACCGGCCACCAGTGCCGCCGTCTGATGCTCATGGCCACTCAGCTCGGGATGTCGGTGCAGATGACGTCGAAGCTGAATCAGCTCGGGAAGGGCGGCCTCGAGCACCGGATCGAGGCCGGAATCCTGCCAGGGGAAGGAGGTAGCTGCTGTGAACATGCTGATCAGGCTCAGCCAGACTCCAGGGAGAGGAACTGCTGCAGCGCCAGCACCGGTTCGGGAGGCCAGCGCCGCGTGTCCAGGAGCCAGTCTGACTGGCGGTAGCGGGGATCGAGTCCCGATGCCGCCACCCAGTTGCTCTCCGCCTCTCCGCTGGCCCCGCGGCGCCACAGCAGAGCGGTGAGGCCCGCGCGCGCATCTGCGAAGAGAGGATGGCGACGGATCAGAGCTCGAAACTCCCGTTCGGCCCCAGCCTGATCACCGAGCTGAAACGCCGCCAGGGCTGCGCTGGAACGGGCCATGGCGAAGCCCGGCCGGGCTTCGGCGGCAGCCCTGAAGCTCTCGAGAGCAGCCGCCCAGTCACCCCGGGAGCCGTGAACGTTGCCGAGGTTGTAGAGGGCGCTCGCGCGCACCCCCTCCGCTTGCGAACCCCGCTCCAGAATCCAGAGATAGTCGGCCTCAGCGGCATCCCAGCGCCTCAGGGCCTCCTCGGCGGTACCGCGGTTGAGGCGGGGATCAGGGCTGGCGGGTTCGAGGGCGATCGCCTGGCTCTGATCAGCGATGGCGGCCTCAGGATCGCCGAGCGCGAGCTGCACATTGCCGCGGTTGCTCCAGGCGGCGGCATCGCGGGGGGCGATCTCCAGCACCTGGTTCCACAAGGGAAGGGCATCGGCAAACCTGCCTTCGCGACTGGCGTTGAGAGCCTGGTCGAACAGCTGAGGCAGGGAGGCCTGGCCCAGCAGTTGCACACTCAGGATCAGCGCCAGCAACACGGATCCGCTCATGCCACCGAACCCGACAGATCGAGCTGAGCACCCCAACCGAGATGGGCCCGGCCTGCCGGTGTCACCAGCCGACCGCGGGGGGTTCGCTGCAGAAAACCCAGCTGCAGCAGAAAGGGCTCCACCACCGTCTCCAACGTGATGGGATCCTCACCCAGCCCGGCGGCCAGGGTGTCGAGGCCCACCGGACCTCCGCCATAACCCTCAAGCAGCAAGGTGAGCAGACGCCGATCACTGGCATCCAATCCCCTGGCATCCACACGGTGCAGGGAGAGGGCCTCCCCCACCAGCTCGGGACTGATGCGTCCCCGGCCCTGGACCGAGGCCACATCGCGCACCCTCCTCAGCAGCCGATTGGCGATCCGCGGGGTACCACGACAGCGCCGCGCCACTTCCAGTGCCGCATCTCCCTCCAGCTCGAGCTGCAGCAGTCCGGCGGCCCGCTCCACGATCGCCCGCAGGTCCTCGAGTCCATAGAACTCCAGCCTCTGAATCAGGCCGAAGCGGTCTCGCAGAGGCGAGCTGAGCGAACCGGCCCTGGTCGTGGCCCCCACCAGCGTGAACGGTGGAATCGGCAGGCTGCGGCAGCGTGCGCTGCTGCCCTTTCCCACCGTGAGATCCAGCCGGTAATCCTCCATCGCGGGATACAGGATCTCCTCGGCCACCCGGTTCAGACGATGAATCTCATCGATGAACAGCAGCTCGCGCGGCTGAAGATTCACCAGCAGGCCCACGATGTCGCGCGGGCGCTCAAGCGCTGGGGCACTGGTGATCCGGCAGCGGACCCCGAGCTCCTCGGCGAGGACCAGAGCCATGGTGGTCTTGCCCAGCCCGGGCGGGCCATAGAGCAGCACATGATCCAGCGCCTCGTCGCGATGACGGGCGGCCTTCACCGCAATACCGAGAACCTGCTTCAGTTCGCCCTGGCCGATGTACTCAGCCAGGCGACGTGGGCGCAGAGAATCCTCTCTCGGCTGGGTTTCGTCCGGAGGTTCACCGGTTGCCGCCGCATCCATCAACCTCGGCACCGGCGTCGGGACGCGTCCTGAAGCCCTGCGATCGGAAGGATCCCGACCGTGCTGGCCCGATGATGCAGAGGGCCCCGAGGAGACAATCGCCATGGGTGGAGAGTACCGACCCCTGCCTAGGGTCTGAGCAGCGAATGATGCGGAGGCGCCAGGCGTTCCATGGCCAAGGGCGGCACCAAGAAACTCGCCGCCAGGGCGAAGCGCGATGCCGCCAACCGGCTGCTCGCTGACAACCGCTTCGCTCGTCATCAGTACGAAATCCTCGAAACCCTGGAGTGCGGCATCGAGCTGCTGGGTACGGAGGTGAAGTCGATCCGGGCGGGGCAGGTGAATCTGCGCGATGGCTTCTGCCTGATCCGTTCAGGCGAGCTGCTGCTTCACAACGTGCACATCTCCCCCCACAGCCATGCCGGCCGCTATTTCAATCACGACCCGCTGCGGGTCCGCAAGCTGCTGGCCCATCGCCGCGAGATCGACAGGTTGCGCGGGGCCCTGGAGCAGAAGGGGCTGACGCTGATTCCGCTCAATCTGCACCTCAAGGGGTCCTGGATCAAATTGACCATCGGCGTGGGCAAGGGCCGAAAGCTGCATGACAAGCGCCAGGAGGAACGGCGCAAGCAGGAAGCCAAGGAGACCCGAGCCGCCATCGCCAGGCTCTAGGTGCAATGGCTGCTCATTCCGGATTGCCCGCTTCCGGAGCCGGGGCTGGCCCTGACAGGTCAGTGGCTGCCGAGGGCCCTTGAGGTGGCTCGGGTTCGGGCAGCGGCGCCGGCGCAGTGGGCGCGGGCGGTGGATCGGCTCGCAGCGACAGCGTGATCTGTGCAGGAGCCAGACCGTCGTTGGTGATCAGCAGCTGAACAGGTGAGCGTTTCTGAGCTCCCAGACTCACCACCCGCAAAGGCCCCTTCCCGTCAAGAAGTTCCCCATCGGCACTGAAGACGCTCATCTGCATGAGCGGAGAGCCGTTCACACCGAGCACAAGCCGATGGTCTGGCTGAAGGCGGATCGGAAACAACCGGGCGCCCCCTGCTTCCACCGGAGCACTGAGCACCTGGGTTTCCAGAGGGACGGCTGAGAGGGCCTCGATCTGAACATGGGCCAGGCTCCGCTCAGCTGCTGCAAACCACAGCTGACGAAACGGCTCGGGAGGGATGTCAGACCCGGATGAACCGGGAAGCAGGTTCTGGGCACCATCCGAAACCAGCTGACGCAGCACCCGCGGACTCAGCCCCTGTTTCACCAGCACCTGCTGCCGGTTCTGCCAGTCCAGCTGCTGATAACTGCCGAGGCGGCGACGGATCTGAACCGGCAGCTGCTCAACTCTCGACAGCCATTCCTCCGCCAGCTCATTCCACACCTTCCTCAGGGGAGCATCGCCGGGGGAATCGGTCGGCAGACGATTGCCGCGTTCCGGGAACTGGGCCAGCAGGCTGGCATCCACCAGACTGAGAAACCAGGCCCGATCCACCTGCATGGCACGCAGCCGGTTGAGCAGTTGCTGTCGTTGATCGATCTCGGCTGAAGGAAGGCTGGAGGGCAGCTGCAGAGCTGATTCGGGGTTGGAGCCAACGGGTCTGCCACGACTCAGCCACCACCACCCCAGGGCCGTGCCCACCACGGCGGAGAGCACCAGGGCGATCACCACCGACCAGAGGCCTCCTTCGGCGGCTTCGTCACGTTCCAGGGCCCTGCTGCGCGGCGACGGGTCGGAGGCAGCGACCGGAACGGACGCCAACGGGGGTAGCGATGGGGGTTCAGGGGATTCCCTGGGAACCAGGACCGCGGTGCGATCCGTCCTGGGAACCGGTCCGGTGCTGTCCGGCATGGGCACCTGCTGGGCCGCTGCCAGGGCCTGGGCCGCCGAACTGAAACGGCTGGTGCCGTCCAGCCCGATCAGCCTGGCCAGCAGAGCTCTGAGCTCAGGCAGACCCGCCAGGGCCGGCGGCCAGGACCAGTCAAGAGTCACCGGATCCAGCAGTTTCTCGGGAGGGTCGCCGCTGATCAGAACCAGCGCGGTGACGCCCAGCGCGTGGAGGTCCATCCAGGGCTGAGGGGGGGTCCCGGCGGCCAGTGCGGGTGGCGCATAGCCCGCTGTGGCCAGGGCCTCGCCGCAGACCAGACCGAAATCCAGCAGCACCGGCAGCCCATCACTGTCGCGGCGCAACAGATTGGCGGGGCAGAGATCTCCATGAACCAGGTCCTGGCCATGCAGCACGGTGAGGACCGGCAACAGCTGGCGGAGCAGCAACAGCACCTCGCCGGCCCCGAAGACGAGCTGACGCTCGGCCCGGGCGGCCAGGAGCTGCCGGTAGGTGCGGCCGCTCTGCCATTCCCGCACCAGCCAGAGCGTCGCCCCCTCCTCGATGGCGGAGCCCAGACGGGGCACCTGTGGATGCAGCACGCCCTGAAGCCTGGTCCAGAGCCCCGCGGCTCGGGGCAGGTCCACCGGATCCGTGAGCCGCCGCAACACAACCGGAGCCTGGGCCGCCAGCTGATCCGTCGCCCGCCAGAGCTGCCCCTGGCTGCCATCGCTGAGGCACTGATCCAACCGGTACCGGCCCGCGATCAGGTGGTCCGGGGCTGGGCCATCTGCCGGCATCAATCCCCTCCAGGCATGGGGCGCTCCGGCGGGTGCAATCCCCTGGCCGTGAGCCATTCAGGGTCATAGAGGCGAGACCGGTAGCGATCCCCGCTGTCGCAGAGCACGGTCACGATCGTGTGGCCAGGCCCGAGGCGACGGGCGATCTCCACGGCAGCCGCCACGTTGATGCCCACAGACCCCCCAAGAAACAGCCCCTCTTTCCAGAGCAGCCCATAGATCATCTCGAGAGCCGCCTGGTCAGCGACGCGCACGGCGTCATCAATCGGAGCACCCTCAAGGTTGGCGGTGACACGACTGTTCCCGATTCCTTCGGTGATCGAACTCCCACAACTCTCGAGTCTGCCGGCAGTGACCCAGCTGTAGAGCGAACTGCCGTGGGGATCGGCCAGCACGCATCGCACCGCCGGCTTCCGCTCCTTGAGATACAGCGCCACTCCGGCATAGGTGCCGCCCGTGCCGGTGGCCGCCACCCAGGCATCCACCTGCCCGTCGGTCTGCTCCCAGATCTCGGGACCGGTGCTGCTGTAGTGCGCACGACGGTTGGCCAGGTTGTCGAACTGGTTGGCCCAGATCGCCCCAGGAGTCTCAGCCGCAATCCGGCCTGACAACTTCACATAGTTCGCAGGATCCCGATAAGGAACAGCGGGGACCGTGAGCACCTCGGCTCCGAGGCTTCGCAACAGCCCGATCTTCTCCGCTGACTGGGTGTCGGGGATCACGATCACGGCCTTGTAACCGCGGGCATTGCAGAGATGGGTGAGGCCGATCCCGGTGTTCCCGGCCGTACCCTCAACAACGGTTCCGCCTGGCTGAAGCAGCCCCTGCTGCTCCGCTTCCTGGAGGATCCCGAGGGCTGCACGGTCCTTCACGGAGCCGCCCGGATTCATGAATTCGGCCTTCCCCAGGATTTCGCAGCCCGTCTGCTCACTGAGCGCGTTGAGGCGGATCAGAGGCGTACGGCCGACAGCACCGACGAAACCCTGCGTGATGCCGCCCATGGCAATGGCCTGTCCTTCAGGTCTGTTCCTGGCGGATCGTAGGCAAGCCCCCCGATCAGGCCGCTGTGGGAGTGACCACAGCAAGACCGATCGGGGCGAGACTGCCCCAAACGGCACCCCCCGACGATGAGCCGCGACGAACAGCGCTCCGCCATGCGCCAGACCCGTGAGGACCTGATCCGAGAGCTGGAGGAGCTTTACCGCCGCGCCTTTGACCGGATCGGCTCCCGGGACCTCGGCGACGGCGCCATCGCCCGGCTCACCCAGTTGTTGCTGCGTTCCAGAGAAGCCGCCATCACCCCTCTGCAGGAGGAGATCGAGGCTCCGTTGATCACCCGGGCTCCGGCTGACAACCATTCCCGGAGCTGAATCTCATGCTGCCCGGGGACTGGCTGGAGCAACTCGAGGCTCGACTGGAGCAACAGCTCGAAGCTTTTCTGGCCGCCAATCCTGCCCAGCGGGCGCGGCTGGACGATCAGCAGGCCCGCGAAAACCTGGCCAACCTGGAACAGGAACGGCGCTGCCTGCAGGCTCAGGCTGAGCAGCAGCGCCAGCGACTGCTGGCGCTGGCCGGGGAGATCCGGTCCTGGCGCCAACGGGTGACGCGCGCGCGCGGGGCGGGCGCGGAGGATCTGGCGGCACGGGCCGAAGCCCATCTCGAAACGCTGATGGAACAGGGCCGCCAGCACTGGGACAAACTCAGGGAACTGGGGCAGCGCTTCAGCTCCGTTCAGACCACCCTGGAAGACCTGATGAAGCGACCGGCCGATCAGGATCCCGACCTGGAGCGCGCCTGGGCCGCTTTTGAAGCCCGGGAGGAATTCGAACGGCTCAAACGTGGCCACCAACAGTCCTGACCCAACCTCTCTGACCCATGGGGTTTCTGCTCAGCAAACTGCTCCCCCTGGCGCTCTACCCCCTCGGCCTGGCGCTGCTGTTGCAACTGGCCGGCCAGGGAGCCCGGGGCTGGCGATGGAGCACCGGGCTGTCATCCGCCGGGATCGCCCTGCTCTGGATGTTTGCAATGCCGATCACCAGCCGGCAGCTGATCTGGGGCCTGGAGGAGCGGGCTGCCGCCCTCACCCCTGCGCTGATTCCACAGGCTGATGCCGTGGTGGTGCTGGGCGGAGGGCTGAGGCCGTCGCTGCCTCCGCGGCGGGGGGTTGAGGTGGGAGAGGCTGGTGATCGACTGCTCACCGGGGTCAGGCTGCTGCGCAAGGGCCGCGCCCCGCTGCTGCTCACCAGCGGCGGGCAGGTGAGTTTCACCGAGGGGGATCCCGCCCTGCCGGAGGCCATCGGCGCCCGCGATCTGGCCGTGGAGCTGGGGGTGCCGGCAGGCATGATTCTGCTCAACCCGGGCTCCCGCACCACTGCCGAGGAGGCCGAAGCGATCGACGCCCTTGCCCGTCAACGGCGCTGGAAGCGGGTGCTGCTGGTGACGAGCGCCTCCCACATGCCCCGCTCCCTGGCGACCTTCCGGCGACAGACCCGGTTGAACGTGATCCCGGTGGCCTGCGATTACCTGCTGCCGGACCGCGCCAGCTATGGCCGCCCGACGCTTGCCCGAACGGTGCTGGATCTGGTGCCGGACGCGAACGCTCTGGCCGACAGCACCCGGATGCTGAAGGAGCACATCGGACTGCTGGTGTACCGCATCAGGGGCGATGCGCTCTAGTGTGCTGAGATGCGCACAAGCCTGGAGCTGCCGGATTCGCTGTTCGCCCGGCTGAAGGCGCGGGCGGCCAGTGAGGGAGTGCCCATGAAACAGCTCCTTCAGCGTTACCTGGAAGAGGGTCTGATCGCCAGTTCAGCACCTCAGGTCGGCAGCCGCAGCGCCGAAGCTCTGCCCACCCTGCCGCCCAGACCGCTGGCGGTCGCTCCGGAGCAACTCAGCAACGCCGGATTGTTCAACCTGCTGCACCCCTGAGCACTGCGCGATGACGATCGACCTTCCCGATCTGAATGTCTGGCTGGCCCTCACCTGGCCCCTGCATCCCCAACACCTGCGTGCACGGCATTACTGGAAGGCCGAGGCTGGCGAGCGGGTGGTCTTCTGCACCGCCACCGCCCTGGGACTGGTGCGCCTGCTCTGCCGGGAGAGCGTGATGGGCGAGGCCGTGTTGACGCCGGTGGCGGCTGGGGATGTGCTCGAACGGTTGTGTTCCCAGACAGGTGTTGGATTCGGCGGTGAACCCAGTGAAGGGTGGGAGGTGTTCCACGCCCTGCTGCGAAGGGGAACGGTTCAGTCACAGCACTGCGCCGATGCTCATCTGGCGGCGCTGGCGATCGTGAACGGTTGGCGGGTTGTGAGCTTTGATGCCGAGTTCGAGCCCTATGTGGGCCTGCAGTTGCTGCGGCTCTGATCGATCGCGGAGTTCAGGGCTTGGGCACCGGCGGCACCAGATTCACCCCCTCAGGGGGAGGTGTGGGATCAGGGTCAGCGATCAGCATGTGCTGAAGCACGATCTCAGGACGCTCGCTGTCTCGCCAGCGGATCCGATAGGCAGGCATCTTGGTGCCTCTGCTCGTCGTCTGCTCAACCGGCTCCATCACCCAGCCCCGCCGGGAGCGGCCCTGAGGATTGCGCTTCACTACTGCATCCGCGTGTTGGAAGCGAAAACCGACGCGCTCACCGCTCATCGAATCGGGGCCCTGGTGGGGGTGAATGCCTATTCCTTGTCATTATCCCATTGCGGGCCATCAGGCTCTGATCTGCTCGGGACGAAGCAGCGGAAACGCGATCACATCACGGATCGAGGCGCTGTCGGTGAGCAACATCGTCAGCCGGTCGATGCCGATTCCCAGTCCCCCGGTGGGGGGCATGCCGATCTCCAGAGCCTGGAGGAAGTCCTCGTCCACCCCGTGGGCCTCCGGATCCCCATCAGCCTTGCGCTGCTGCTGGGCTTCGAGACGACGGCGCTGATCCACCGGGTCGATGAGCTCACTGAAGGCGTTGGCGGTTTCCCGACCGACGATGAACAGCTCGAAACGTTCCACAAGCCCGGGCTTGCTCCGGTGCGCTCGCGCCAGGGGGGAGTTCTCCACGGGGTAATCGAGCACGAAAGTGGGCTGCACCAGGGTGTGTTCGACCCGTTGATCAAAGGCCTCAACCAGCAGCCGGCCCACTGAATCAGCCAGAGCGGGAACCTCCAGCCCCCGGGCCGTCATCGCGGCCGCCGCCTCCTCGCGGCTGACGAACCCATTGAAATCAAGCCCTGTGACCTCCTTCACCAGCCCATGCATCGTGACGCGACGCCAGGGAGGGGTCAGATCGATATCCGCACCCTGATAGGAAATCTTCGTTGTACCGCAGACCTCCTCGCAGAGGTGTGCGATGAGGTGTTCGGTGAGGTCCATCATGTCGGAGTAGTCGGCATAGGCCTGGTAGATCTCCACCGAGGTGAACTCAGGGTTATGCCGGGTGCTGATTCCTTCATTGCGGAAGATCCTTCCCAGCTCGTAAACCCTCTCGAACCCCCCAACCACCAGCCGCTTGAGGTGGAGTTCCGTGGCGATCCGCAGCGTCAACGGCAGGTCGAGGGCGTTGTGATGCGTCTCAAAAGGCCGGGCATCGGCGCCCCCGGGCTGGCTCTGCAACACCGGGGTTTCAATCTCCAGGAAGCCCCGTTCATCCAGCCAGCGCCGCAGACGGCTCACCAGCCTTGCCCGACGTCGGAAGGTTTCACGGGTGTGAGGGGACACGATCAGATCGAGATAACGCTGGCGGTAGCGCTTCTCCACATCGGCCAGCCCGTGCCACTTATCCGGCAGAGGCTGGAGACTTTTGCTCAGCATCTGCCAGTGCTCCACCTTGATCGAGAGCTCGCCGCGATCGGTCCGCCGCAGGATTCCCCGAACCCCGATCAGATCACCGGCATCCACCAGACCCGTGATCTGAGCAAAGCCACCTGACGGCCCGGATCCGGGATCAGCGGCATCAAGGGTGGCCTTCTCGAGATAAAGCTGGATCGTTCCGTCCTGATCAGCCAGGGTGAAAAAGGCCAGCTTGCCCATCACCCGCCGTGTCATGACCCGACCAGCCACGGCGACCTCCAGGTCGCGCTCCTGCCCCTTGGGCAGATCGGCGTGGGTCGTCTGGAGCTCGGCGGTGCCATGGGTGGGTTCAAACCGCAGGGCATAGGGCCCCTGCCCCAGGGCCGCCAGGGCCTCGGCCTTCTGCAGACGGGTCTCTCTCAGCTCGGACACAGGGATGGCCGCCTCAGCTGACAGCCACCATGCCGGAATCACCAAGCCGCTGGGAGGCGTAGCCGGTTCCGCGCACCGTGAGGATCAGCTCGGGGTTACGAGGGTCAGGTTCAAGCTTGCCCCGCAGACGGGCCACGTACACATCCACCACCCGCAGGTCAGCAGCCCGACGCGGAGGGTATCCCCAGAGCTGTTCAAGGATCTCGGCCCTGGGCACCACGCGACCCGGCTCCCGGAACAGAAGCTCCAGCAGGCTGAACTCGGTGTAGGTGAGCGCGATCCGTTCGCCACCGCGAGTGACCTGGCGTCGGTTGGTGTCGACCACCAGATCCCCAAGGCGCATCACGCCGCTGCCCGTGGGCAGTTCCCTGGGTTCGGCCGCAGCCGAACCCCGTCCCACCCGACGCAGGATCGTGGCGATGCGCGCCTCCAGCTCCTTCGGGCTGAAGGGTTTGGGAAGGTAATCATCGGCACCCAGATCAAGACCGGAGACGCGCTCAGCGATCGCATCCAGCGCCGACAGGAAGATGATGGGCACACACGATTCGGCCCGCAGCCGACGGCAGACGGCGAAGCCGTCCAGCTTGGGAAGCATCACATCGAGAACCACCAGGTCAGGCTGCTCCTGGTGAAAAAGGGTGAGGGCCTCCTCGCCATCCTCGGCACAGATCACCCTGTAGCCGGCCAGCTGCAGCCGCATCACCAGCACGCGGCGAACGGCGGCCTCGTCGTCCACGACCAGGAGGGTTGCTCTCGGCTCCGCAGGCGGTTCACCGGTCGAGAACTGACTGATGACGTCATCCGCAGGCATCAGCAAGCCACTCGGTGAAGAATCGCAACTCTACTGCTCTGGGTTCAACCCGATCATCACCTGAAAGACACCAGGGAGACGGGCTTCAGCCGGATGAACGCCCTTTTCCAGGAACGGACGTTCTCTCCTTTTGCTGCTACTCGCCGCCAGCACGTTCAGCTGTGGGCCATCGGGCCGTGGAGTAGCGGTTCCATTCTCTGGCTGCTGCCGTGAGCGCGGCATCGCTCTGCTTCTCGCCCAGCATGGCCCGCTGGAGCTGGGTGTAGAGGATCGCCTGGAGCCGCTTCACACCGGGCATCGCCGGCACCAGAACCCTGGCCTGACGGAGGGTCTGGCTCGAAAGCAGCTGCGCCCGGCGAACCAGGCGCTCCTGAGCCCCCAGCTCCGGTTCATCCAGCCAGTCCCTCTGCAGCTGCCGCAGGGCAGTCGGTGCGGAAGGGAGCACACGGGCCTCTCGGGAAAAACGGAGCTGTTGGGCTGGATTGGTGAGAAACAGGGCGAAGTCGGCCGCCTGGCGAGCCACGGCACTCTGCTTCGGCACAACCAGATTCATCACAGCCACATTCGGGGTTCCGTCCTCCCCGGTGATCGGTCCATAGGGAGATGTCACCGCAGCCACACCGGGCGCGTTGGTCTGCAGATTGCGCAGAAAGTCAGGACCGCTGGCCACCAGGGCCAGATCGCCTGACTGGTACAGCTCGATGGCGCGGCGGTAGCCCTGACTCACAACCTCCCGCGGCAGCAGGCCCCGCCGGTAGAGGTCGGTCCAGAAGGCGAAGGCCCTGCGCCCAGCCGGACTGTCAAAGGCCGCCCGGCGCTGTTGATCAAGCAGCTGCACACCCATCTGAACCAGGATCTCCAGCAACTCGGCGGAGTCATCCGGCACAGCCGTGACAAAGAGGGCGTAGCGACCGGTGCGGCGGCGTACTTCCGCGGCGAAGGCCGGGACCCCGGCCCAGTGGACTGGAGGACCCTGCAGGCCTGCGCCCTGCAACAGGCGCTGGTTGACCATCGAGATGCGGGCGGTGAGATACCAGGGGATGGCGAACTGGGCAGAACCCAGCCGACCGGCCTCCCAGATGGCCGGCAGATAGCTGTCCCTGGCGTCTGCCGGCAGCACCTGATTCAGGTCTCTCAACCCACCTTTGCTGGCCAGATTGGCCGCGAAGGGTGGATTGAGATTGACAAGATCGGGAGAGGTGCGTGCGAACACCGCCGCCAGCAGCTTCCGCTCCACCGAAGACCAGGGAACATCGGTCCAACGCACTCGCCAACCAGGGTTCTGCGCCTCCCAGGCGACGATCACCCCCCGGATGTACCCGTTGAATCTGGGTGCCAGATCCAGGGTCCAGAATTCCACGGAGCGAAGCCCCGCTCCTGCGTCAGTACGGCGACGACAGCCTGTAGCCGTGAACGCCGCCGCCACCGATCCACCGGCAAGGCACTGGAACAGCTCGCGGCGGCGCATGGTGATCGATCAGCCTTGAAGACCGTTGGTCTGATGGCGCCAGAACAGGAGCTGCAGCGAACAGAGCAGGGGCGCCAGCAGTGCGGTGATCAGAGTCTGGGCCAGCAGGGTGTGCAGCTGGGGTTGGATACCCTCTCCCCAGAGGAGGAACTGAGCCAGCAGGGTGCCGCCCAGGAACAGGGTTCCCAGCAAGGCCAGCAGACCGAGACTGAAGCCATGCCGGATCTGGGGACCGTTGATCCCGATCCTGCCCCACCACCAGCCCAGCAGGGCCAGGGCAGGGATCTGACTGACCGGCCCGATCTGGAGATCGTCCAGAACCAGGCCGATCACCCCACCGGCAATGGCGCCTGAAACAGGACCGTCAACCAGGGCCCAGGGCAGCAGCCAGATCACCGCCCAGGCCGGACTGACTCCGCCCAGCTTCAGCAAGGAGGGCGATGCCAGGGTGAGCAGCGGCACGATCAGCGCTGTGGCCATGCACCAGCCCTGGCGAGACAAAGCCGCCATCAGCGTCCACGGGTTCGGACCTGAACCCAGTCCAGCATCTGCAGGGGTGCGCTCAGGGCAACAACGGCTTCCGTGGCAGGCACGGACTTCTCGTCGACCGTCTGGATCACGCCCACAGCCAGATTGGGTGGCACCAGGGTGCTGGCGGGAGATGTGACCACCAGATCACCCGGCCTTGCCCCTGGATCCTTCTCCAGAAACCGCAGCAGCGGGCGTGGGGTGCCCGTCCCATGAAGCAGGGCATGGCGACCGATACGAGGCAGCCACACCCCCAGCCGACTGCCGTCATCGGTGAGCAGTTGCACGGTGGCGGTGGTGGGAGTGACATCGGCGACCGTTCCTGCCAGCCCACCGGGGCCCAGCACGGCATCTCCGGGACCCACTCCCTGTAGCGATCCCCTGCCGATCAGCAGCTGATGCCACCACCCCCCCGGTTCCCGGGAGATGACCGGGGCGCCCACCAGGGTGGTGCTTCCGGACTGAAGCTCCAGCAGACCCCTCAGCCGCCGGTTGTCTTCCTCCAGCTGGAGCAGGCGGCTCTGATCACCGAGCTGCTGAGCCGAGCGGACCCATTCCCCCTGGGCACTGCCAGGCCAGAAAGGACGACTGACCAAGGCGTAAAGGTCGGCGAATCCAGCGCCCTTGGTGAGCCTCACGACCAGCAAAGCGAGCCCCAGGATCAGCCAGGGCCGCAGGGCCGGCTGAATACGAGGCTGAAAGAAGCGATGGCCGCCTCCACCCTGCATGGGGATCAGGCTGGCTGCCGAACGAAGTCCGGAGTGTCAAGAACGCGCTCGAGGCGCTTGTAATCCTCCAGCACGATGCCGCAGCCGTTGACCACGCAGAGCAGAGGATCCTCCGCCACGTGGGTGAGGATTCCGGTTTCATGACTGATCAGGTCGGAGATCCCCCTCACCAGAGCACCACCCCCGGCGAGCATGATTCCGCGATCGACGATGTCGGCCGCCAGTTCGGGTGGAGTGCGCTCAAGGGTGCGTTTCACAGCCTCGACGATCACGTTGAGGGGTTCGGCCATGGCCTCGCGGATGTCCCCGGCCCGCACATTGATGGTTCTGGGCAAGCCGCTGAGGAGGTGCAGGCCCCGGACATCCATGGAGGTGTTGTCATGGGCGTCGTCCGGGAAAGCGGAACCGATGCGGATCTTGATGTCTTCAGCTGTGCGCTCACCCACCACGAGATTGTGAACCTTCTTGAGGTAGGTGCTGATCGCGTCGCTGAGCTCATCACCCGCCACCCTCACCGATTCGCTCAGCACGGTTCCCCCGAGGCTGAGTACGGCCACTTCGGTGGTCCCTCCGCCGACGTCCACGATCATCGTGCCCACCGGATCGGTGACCGGGAGGCCTGCACCGATCGCCGCGGCCACCGGTTCATCAATCAGATGAACATCGCGAGCACCGGCAAGGCCAGCTTCCCGGACCGCGCGGCGCTCAACACCCGTGACCCCACTGGGAATGCCGATCACCAGACGGGGCGCCACAATGCCTCGACCTTCATTGCCTTTCTGGATGAAGGTCTTGATCATCTGCTCCGCTGCGTCGAAATCAGCGATCACCCCATCGCGGAGGGGCCGCACAGCGCGAATGTTCCCGGGGGTGCGGCCGAGCATCAGCTTGGCCTCGTCACCTACGGCCAGGGGGACACCCCGCTCAAGATCAAGGGCCACAACCGAAGGTTCCTGAAGAACAATCCCCTTCCCCGAGACGTACATCAAGGTGTTGGCGGTGCCCAGGTCGATCCCGATGTCGCGGGAAAACTGGAATCGACGGAAAATCACGGATGACCGGCCTGCACAGACCGGATCATAAGGGCGAGTTCCAGAGGACCTGCGGAAGGAACCAGGGGGTGGAACTGCATGATTGACCCATCAGCCAGGAGAATTCCATGGGAGTCAATTCGATCACCCTTGTCGGTCGTGCCGGCCGCGACCCGGAAGTGCGTTATTTCGAATCAGGAAGCATGGTGGCCAACCTCACCATGGCGGTGAACCGTCGCAGCTCGGGTGACGAGCCCGACTGGTTCAACCTTGAGATCTGGGGCAAACAGGCCCAGGTGGCAGCTGATTATGTGCGAAAGGGCACCTTGTTGGGGATCATCGGCAGTTTCAAGCTCGACCGCTGGACCGACCGGTCCAGCGGCGAAGAGCGCTCCAAACCGGTGATCCGGGTCGACAGGCTCGAGCTGCTGGGGTCCAAGCGGGATTCCGAGAACGCCATGGCTTCCAGTTACGGCGGTGGTGGCTTTGGCGGCGCCGAGCCCAGTGAGGAGGAGGTGCCGTTCTGATCGCCAGGCGACCCTGACCACCCAGGGAGTTCTGAAGCAACGGGGCTGGCGGGACTCGAACCCACGACCTACGGTTTAGGAAACCGTCGCTCTATCCGGCTGAGCTACAGCCCCCTGCACCAAGGGTAAACGGAGGTCATGATGGTGAGGAAAGCAGGCGAGGTGATCGCGACCGGGGGTCAACCGTCTTCGGAAGGCCGGCCGCTCGGTTGAGGAAAGTCCGGGCTCCCCAATGGCCAGGCTTGCTGGGTAACGCCCAGTGCGGGTGACCGTGAGGAGAGTGCCACAGAAACACACCGCCGATGGCCGGAAGGGCGCAACCCCGACTGTGCACAGGCAAGGGTGCAAAGGTGCGGTAAGGGCGCACCAGCAGCATCGAGAGGTGCTGGCTCGGTAAACCCCGGTTGGGAGCAAGGTCGAAGGGGCAAGGGTTGGTCTTTTTCCCGCCCCGTCTTTGAGTACCGCACGAGGCGGCTGGTAACAGTCGTCCCAGATAGATAACCGCCCCCCGGCAACGGGGAACAGAACCCGGCTTATGCCCAACTCCTTCCCCTTTTTCACCCCATCGCACCGTGGTATATCGCGGGTATATCGCGCCGTGGTTAGACCCGATGCACATGGTAGGTCGGGAATGATCCGTAGTGCTTCGCCCAAAGCACTTGGCCGACATAGTCGCAGGTGAAGGATTGCACATTTTCGGACGCGGCCATGGCGGCAAAGGCCTGACTGGCATACACCCGCCCTGGGGGGGTAATGGGCTCGATACGGGCCGCATGGTTCACATGGTTGCCAATGTAGTTCACTTGGCCAGTAATGGGATCCACATTGCGGTAGACCGGGCCAGCATGGAGGGCAATGCGGAGGTTCATATCCGGGGGGAGATGGTACTGCTCCCAGCGGGTAGACTGCATGAGATCGCACAGATCCAGGGCAAAGTCTCCGGCCTGATTCAGGCTGGAAAAGACATAGTACAGGGCATCCCCCCAGGTATTTTTCATCAGGGGCGGGGTGGGCATCTGGTCAGACAATTGGGCAATCGTCCCTAGGAATTCCTGGGAAAAGGGCACCATCTGATCCTCTTTCAGATCCGTAAAATGCACCACATCGGCAAACAACAGGGCACAAATTTCCCGATGGGTATCGGCTAGGGGGAGATCCGCCATCAGGCTGGGGGCCGTTGCCAACCGAGACTGACGCAGGTGGGCCAGGTCAGGGGCATACTGGGTCAGCAGCGGTTCCAAATCCACAATATCCACATGGTCATTCCACCGTCGCCAGTAGGAGACGGTGTGGGCGGTGCCGCCGTGGCCATCCCCTGGCTGACCATCCCACAGGGCCAGGGGCACCAGGGCCGTTTGCAACTGCTGCGCCCGCATACTCGCTAGCCCGTGGAGCAAGCGATTGGAATATTCGTAGGAAATGGCATCGTCCTCCGGCTTGTGATCCGAGGCGATGATCACCTCTCGCGCATGGGACATCACCCGGTTAAACCGGGCCAGCCAGTCGTCCGTGGCCTCGTCGGAGGGCTGATCCTGCACCGCCTCAGCCACAAACCGCTCCTGGTTGTAGGGCAACACAACGTTGATCTCCCCCCCCAGATCGAGCAGCGCCTCAAGGAACAAAATATCGCCCCCCGAGGCCGCTGAGGCAAACCCCACATAGGTACCCAGCGCCTTCAGTCGTTGGTAGATAGCATCGTACACAGGCTGCTCTAGGGCCGCTGGAAACCGAGGGATGGATCGCCCCGGTTGATCCACCCGATGACCACAGAACACCGCCACCCGAGGCAGGGAAAACCACTGGTTGAGGGTCTCCACATCCTGCTGAAAATGGCGCATCAGCAGGGCCGCATTGCGATAGCTAGAGCTGAGGTCGCCGTAGCGATTGGCCCCCTGCTGAACCGCCTCTGTGTAGTACTGGGCGGCGGCATCCCAATGGTTCAAAATTAGTTCCGCCTCCCCCAGGGTAGCCAACACCCAATAGCTATCCTGGCCCCGAGTACGCTCATCCGCCAAGGTCGTCAAACTATGATCCCGCACTTCCTCCGCCAGGACTTGGGCCAAGGATAAATCCCCCGCCATCACCGCCATGGTGGCGGCATTAATGCCCGTCCAGATACTCCGACTACGGCGATAGGCCTCTAGGTACTGCTGGAAAGCTCGGGTGAGGTGTCGTTCCCGCTGTTCTGGATCCCGGGCCTGTTTCCACAAATCCTTGTGGGTGCGGGCATAGAGCCCGAGGGTTTGCTCATCGCGCTGGCCCGCCTGCACCAATTCGGCCAGCAGTTGGTTGGCGGCCTGGGTCGCCCCGCTACGGGCCAGGGACAAGGCCAGAAGCTGCTGCAACCGCAGATCCTCGGGCCAGCGGTGTAGCCCTGCCATCACCACGTCATAGGCGAGAATCGGTTGCCCCTGCTGAAGCAGCATATCGCCGAGGGCCGTGTGCAGATCCGAGGTCGTGGGCTTCAGGTCAATCAACTCATTCCGCATGGCCACCAAAGAGGCTAGGCGGATATTCGCAGGGCTGTTTTCCCCCGCCAGTTGAGGCACCTGTAACGGCGGACTGGGGGTGGTGTTGGCTCCGGGCAAAGAAAGCCCCTGTTCGGGAGGCTGGGCCGCGAGTTGATAGCCCATGGCCAGAACCATCTTGAAGTTATCCAAAAACAGTCGCCGCTTAGCCGCCTTCACCTCCTCGGGCAGCACATCGAAGGCCACGAGGTGGGGATGGGTCTGGCGCACCGGATCCACCTGAGAACCTTGTTTCCAGCCCAATTGCAGCAACGCATTGCACCAGCGGCCATGATCTTGCTGCGACAAAACCTCCGCCAATTGCACATATTCCGGCGGTAACACCACCGACGAGGTATCAAGCAAGCCCGAAAAGTATTCCACAGAAGCAACGTCAGTGAAGGTACAGAAACGATGGCAATCAACCAAGATGGCTATAGAGTAACAGGGCTAAGGCCCAGACGGGGGTCGTCCTTCATCCTGAACGAGGAGAATTAGACGATGGTCTAGGGCATGGGCCAGCTTCACCGTGGGAAGATGGGGCTGATCTCCATGTGAGCGCAGGTGAACCATGGCCCAGCATCAATCCCCTCGCCGGAAAGAATCGCCTCAGCCTTCCCCC
>JAYKHC010000001.1:0-23489 GCA_035285465.1 Cyanobacteriota bacterium | reverse complement strand
GTACATAACTTTGTAACCGATAAACCAGTATGCCGTAACAGCAAGCGCAAAAACGATCAGGTTTTTAGCAAGAATGTTGACAGCATTTTTCTGGCGGCATAATCCCGACTCCACCATCGCGAAACCGGCGTTCATGAAGATCACCAGAACGGCGCAGATGAACAGGAACAGGTTGTTCGCCAGAAAAGCAGGGGTGAGCTCAGGAAGCTCAGCAGCGTGAGCAGCCAGATTAAAGAGGCCGAGACCCATCAGGGCGATGGGGACGCAGGCCAGCCAGGTGAGGGTGCGGTTGGACGAGAGTCCTCGGAACTTGCGGAAAATCAGACTCGGCGCTTCAAGCAGGCTGGCCTGCTGAAGGGTCCGTGGCTGTCTCCGCCGCGCCTGGGAGGAAGCAACGGTCATGGGTTTGGAAGTGAGGTGCGGCGGTTTTTCCGCCGATCAACTGCATGATTCGCCAGCTTGAAGAGCTTTTCGGTAGCAGGGATTACTCAATAGGAAAGTCGTCTTCAGGTCATGACCCAGGCAGACCAGCCGGTTAGGGGGACCGAGGTTCGATCGGCTACAACCAACTGTTACAGGAGATTGCACCAGGGCCGTTTTGTTCGCCACGAGCAGATTTTTCCGTCTATAAAGGCATCGAAGGACAAAACGTTGGGTGCGGGGTTGCCACCCCCCACCGGAAGTAGCCCACCGCGAGGCGAAGCAACGCTCCTTCCCACGAAGCGGACCACATCATCCTTTCCCTTCGAGGTTCCTGCCATGGCAACCTTTCTTCGCTACAGAGGCGTCAAGTACGACCCCACCCGTCACGAGCAGCTTTCCAACGCTCCGGTTGATCACGTCTACAGGGGACATCACTACGATTCTGCCCCTCGCCACGAGGCGACTGCTCCCGACTCGGAAGTGGTCCTCACCTACCGCGGCGTCAGCTACCACCACCGCAAGGCGGAAGCAGCCAGACAGGTTCAACAGGCCTGAAGTCTGAAGTTGATCTGTAGTCGTTGCCACAACGACTACCCCCCTGTCGGTGCCTAGATGGCATCGACAGGTTTTTTTTGTGATGGATCTGGCCATTGCTGTTGTGAACAGCGACGCACGTTTGATCCCTCTGAGCGTCCACGGCCTGCTCTGGCTCCAGACTCACTTTGAGACCAGCCAATGGGATTCACTGTGCTCAGGTCGAGCCCGCCTTCACACCGATGGAGTGAGCGCCCTGTGTCATGACGCCCGCCAGGCCGGGCTGCTGGTCACCCGGGCGACAGCCTGACCTCAGGAACCTTCACCCCGCTGACCGACAAACCGAACACGATCGGCCAGCGCTCAGATCTCGAACACGCGGCAGATCAGGAAGGGAACAACGAACGTCATGGTCAGGGTCAGCGGGAACCCGTAGCGGGTCACGTCCAGGAACCGATAGCGACCCGGCCCGAATACCATCAGATTGGTCTGATAACCCACAGGGCTCAGAAAGCTCTGACTGGCCCCGAACAGCACCGCATAGATGAAGGCCAGGGGAGGTTCCCCGAGGCCGGATGCCAGCTGACCGGCAATCGGGATCAGCAGGGCCACGGTCGCGGCATTGCTCATGATCTCGGTGAGCAGAGTGGTGAACAGAAAACAAACCAGCAATGCGCTGTAGACGGGCCATCCCTGCAAAGCGTCAAGCAACTGACTGGCCGCCAAACCGGCCAGTCCGGACCTCTCAAGAGCCACGCTGAAGCAGGCCAACGATCCCAGAAGCAGAATCACATCCAGACGGATGGCGCGCTGCAGTTCACCCGAGGGCAGGCAGCCGCTGGCAATCATGGCGACGGTGCCCAGCAGAGCTGAGGCCAGCAGGGGCATCACGCCGACCGTCGGCAACAGGATCACAAGAGCTCCGATCAGCAGCGAGATCCGTTTTCGACTGGCATTGGGCAGATCCTGTTCCAGTTGTTCCAGCACCACCAGATCACTCGAAACCTGTAAACCGCGAATCGCGTCCCTGGGTCCCTGCAGCAGAATCACATCTCCCTCACGAAGCTGAACACGACCGAGCCGCTCCTGCAGCACCGCGTTGCCCCGGCGCAGAGCCAGCACGGTCAGGTTGTATCGCTGTCGAAAGCGAAGCTCCCGCAGACAGGTTCCGGCCAGGGTCGAACCCGCGTGCAGCAGCACCTCCACCGTGTGCTGAAGATTTTCAGGATCCATGCGATCCGGACCTGCGCTTTCATCGTCGGTGGTGGGCGCCAACTCGACGGTGTGCTCGAGTTGGAGTCTGAGCAGATCTTCACGGCTGCAGCGCAGCACCAACCGGTCCCCCAGCAACAGTGTGCAGTCAGCCAGGGGGGGTAGAAAACGCTGCTCACCGCGGTGCAACTCCAGAACGTCCAGGTCGTAGCGGCGCTGCAGTCGGCTGCCCCGGAGGGATTGACCCACCAGTGCCGATCCCTGTGGAATCCGCACCTCTGTGAGATAACCACTGCTGCTCAGAGTGCGGGTGAGATCGTCGTCGTCGCGCCCGCGATCCGGTAGTGACCGATCGGAGCGCAACACCATCACAAGGCTGCCCACCAGCCAGACACCGATACCGATTCGGGTGAAACCGAACAGGCTGAAGGCGCCATAACCCAGCTTGGCGCTCACCTCAGAAGCCAGCAGATTCACTGAGCTGCCGATCAGGGTCATGGTTCCTCCCAGAAGGGTTGCGAAGGAGAGCGGCAACATCACCTTGGATGGTGAGATCCCGCGTCGGTGACACCAGCCCTCCACCACCGGCAACATCGACGCCACGATCGGGGTGTTCGGCACGAAAGCCGAGACCGGCCCCACAAAGGCAGCCATCAGGACAATCATGCGGCGGGGGCTGCGCACCGCGTCGGAACCGATCAGGTCCCGCAGATCATCGAGCGCCCCGCAACGGAACAGTCCTGCCGAAACGGCGAACAGGCCCATCAGGGTCACCAGCGCAGCGCTGCCGAAACCCTCCACCGCTTCACTGGGCTGGAGAACCCCTGTAGCGATGAGCAGGCCGGCCGCCAGCAGACCGGTCACCTCCGGGGCAAGCCACCCCGTGATGAACAGCACAACTGAACCGGTGAGCACAGCCACCGTGATCAGCGCAGCCGGCTGGCTGAGAACCACCAGCAGATCGGTTATCGGGGCTTGAACCATCACTCGCTGAACAGGGGGTCCAGGCTCGATCGAGAACTTACAGCGGTTTCAGCGTCGGGATACCGGACTCCTGAACTCCTGCGAACAGAAAAGACCAGCCTTTCCAGAAAGACGTGTAACAATCCGCAAGCACGCTGCAGCGAACCATCGGATGCCCAGCTTCCGCACCTTGCTCAAAGGTCTGTCTGCGCTCAAAGGTCTGTCTGCGACTGCCCTGCTCGTCGTACCGCTGGGGGCCTGCGCTCCGGATGGTGGTACCGGTGTACAGAGCCAGAAACTAGCTGCCATCAGCAGCCGCGGCAAGTTGATCTGCGGCGTGGAAGGCACCCTGCCGGGCTTCAGCTACGTGGAGCCTGACGGCAGCTACTCCGGCCTGGATGTGGACGTGTGCAAAGCGGTTTCGGCAGCCGTGCTCGGCGATTCCAGCAAGGTGGAATATCGCAATCTCAACTCCAGCGAGCGCTTTGCCGCCCTGGCCAGCGGCGAGGTGGATCTGCTCTCGCGGAACACCACCAACACCCTCAGCCGGGATGCAGCCGGCGGCAATGGCCTGAGCTTCGCTCCCACCACCTTTTATGACGGCCAGGGGGTGATGGTGCCCATGGCCAGCGGCATCACCACGCTGAAGGATCTGGCCGGCAAACCGATCTGCGTGGAGAGTGGCACCACCACCGAGCTCAACCTGGCTGACCGGATGCGTGAGCAGACGATTCCGTACATGCCGCTCAAGTTTCAGACCAGCGACCAGACTTACGCGGCCTATCTGGGGGGCCGCTGTGTGGCTGTCACCAGCGATCGCTCCCAGCTGGCGGGCAAGCGCACCAGCTTCCCAAACCCTGATCAACACACCCTGCTGCCGGTTGTGCTGAGCAAGGAGCCCCTGTCCCCGGCCACGGTGAACGCAGATCCGGTGTGGGCCGATGCGGTGCGCTGGACCCTCCACGCCCTGATGCAGGCCGAGGAATGGGGGCTCACCAAGGCCACGATCGACGCCAGGCTTGCCGAAGCCAGGGCAGATTCCAACCTGGCCGACCTGCGCCGCTTCCTGGGCATCGAGGGTGACTTCGGCAAACAGCTGGGACTGCCCGCTGACTTCACGGTGCGGGCGATCAGGGCGGTGGGGAACTACGGAGAGATCTTCGACCGCAATGTGGGCCCCGGCTCCAAGCTCAAACTGGAACGCGGCCTCAACCGGCAGTGGCAGGACGGCGGGCTGATCTACGCACCTCCCTTCCGTTGATGGCGACCCCCTGGTGGAGGAATCGTCAGGCATTTCCCTGGCTGATGCAGGCGCTGGTGGGTCTGGTGGTTCTGCTGCTGATCGCCTTCCTGGTCGGCAACCTCGTACGCAATCTCACCGCCGCCGGCCTGCTGCTGAGCTGGCACTGGCTCGGACAGCCCGCCGGATTCGACATCGGCGAGTCCGTGCTGCCGTTCGGTGCCGAGCTGCCCTACTGGCGCGGTCTGCTGGCGGGCCTGGCCAACACCCTGCGGGCCGTGATCTTCGGCTTGATCGGGGCCACGGTGCTGGGCACCCTGGCGGGCATGGCCAGCTTCTCCAGCAATGGCCTGCTGCGCCGGCTGGTGCGGCTGTACGTGGAAGTGGTGCGAAACCTGCCGCTGCTGTTGCAGCTGTTCTTCTGGTATTTCGTGGTGTTTCTCTCCCTCCCCAATGGAACCGATGCCCTGCAGCTTCCCGGGGTGGTGCTGGCCAAATCCGGTCTCTATCTGGCCGGGCTGCAGAACGGCCTGCAATGGGGCGGGCCCCAGCTGGTGAACGGGGTTTGGCAGGCGCCGCTCAGGATGAGTGTGGAGTTTGCAGCGCTGCTCACCGGCCTGGTGGTGTTTTCCGGCGCCTACATCGCCGAAGTGGTGCGGGGCGGCCTGGCCTCGGTACCGCGGGGCCAGTGGGAGGCGGCGGCTTCACTCGGGCTCGGCTGGCTGGCCAGCCTGCGCCATGTGGTGATCCCCCAGGCCCTGAGGGTGATCGTGCCCGGGCTCAACAGCGAGTACATCTCTCTGGCGAAGAACTCCTCACTCGCGGTGGCGGTGGGCTACGCCGACCTCTATTCCGTCGCCGAAACCACCCTGAACCAGACCGGCAGGGCCGTGGAAGTGGTGATCCTGCTGCTGTCGGCCTACCTGGTGCTGGATCTGCTGATCTCGGCAGCGATGAAGGGAATCAACCAGCTGGTACAGATCCGCGAGCGCTGAGATGAACCCGCCGTTGCCCTCCTCCGGCAGTCCCTTGCCCTCCTCCGGCAGTCCCTCGCTGCCTCCCCCGACACGGATCCGCCCTCCCGGAGGCGTTGTGGATCGGCTGCGGCGTGAGCTGTTCAGCACCCCGGCCGATGGGATGCTCAGCCTGGCCCTGATCAGCGTGATCAGCACCGGGCTGTTCAGCCTGTTGCGCTGGGGCTTTGTCAAGGCCGAATGGGCGGTGGTGCAGGTCAACAGCACCCTGTTTGCCGTGGGGCGGTACCCGTCGGCTGAGCAGTGGCGCCTGTGGTTGCTCACCACCCTGCTGGCGGCGGCCACCGGCATCACCTGGGGCCTGCTGCGGGCCTTCCCTCGGCCCGATCGCAGCAGCCGACCCTGGCCCCGCAACGACTTCATTGCCGTGGCCGTGCTGCTGCTGCTGGCTCTGTGGACCCCCTGGGCCCTCGGGCTGAAGCTGCTGATCGCGGCCCGCTGGCTGGGGATCGCGACCCTGCTGATCGCGCTTCGCTGGCTGGCTGGACGCTTCGGGCCACAGCTGAGCCGGAAGCGAGTCGGCTGGCTGGCACTGGCATGGCCGCTTCTTTACCTGCTGGGCATGGTGCTGATCAACGGCGGCCTGTGGATGGCAACGGTGCCCAGCGCAAGGTGGGGCGGATTGCTGCTCACTCTGCTGGAAGCCAGTTTCGCGATCCTGATCTGCTTCCCCCTGGGCGTTCTGCTCGCTCTGGGGCGGCGGAGCGAGCTGCCGCTGCTGCGCTGGGGCTCGGTGCTCTACATCGAATTCATCCGCGGGGCGCCGCTGATCACCCTGCTGTTTCTCGGACAGAACATCCTCGGTTTCCTCCTCCCGGGCGGCATGGCTCCGGATCGTGTGTGGCGCGCAGCGTGGGTGCTCACCTTCTTCGCCGCGGCCTATCTCGCTGAAGCCGTTCGCTCCGGCCTGGCGGCCATTCCCAAGGGGCAGCTGGAAGCGGCTCGAGCCCTGGGCCTCACCACTCCCCAGGCCCTGCAGCACGTCGTGCTTCCCCAGGCGCTGCGGATCGCGCTGCCGGTGATGGTGGGCCAGTTCATCTCTCTGCTTCAGGACACCACGCTGCTGTCGCTGATCGGCCTGATGGAGTTGCTCGGCACCGCCCGTACCGTGATGGCCAACCCTGATTTCCTCGGCCATTACGGCGAGGTGTATCTCACTCTTGCTGTGCTGTTCTGGTGTTGCTGCGCTGCCCTGGGCCTGGGCAGCCGCGCTCTGGAGCGCCGCCTGGATCCTTCCCACACCCCCAGCCGTTCATGACCCCTGCCGCTCCCGGTTCACCGCCCCACTCCGCCCGCATCGAACCGATCCTCCAGGCCCAGGAGGTGCACAAGTGGTATCCGAACGGGTTCCATGCCCTGCGCGGCGCCAGTCTGGAGGTGAGCCGGGGTGAGGTGGTGGTGATCATGGGCCCGTCCGGCTCTGGCAAGAGCACCTTCCTTCGCACCTTCAACGCTCTCGAGGATTACCAGCAGGGCAGCATCCGCATCGATGGGATGCCCCTCTCCAAGGACATGGGCAACATCGATGCCATCCGCCGCGAGGTGGGGATGGTGTTCCAGCAGTTCAACCTCTTCCCCCACCTCACGGTGCTGCAGAACCTCACCCTGGCGCCGTTGCTGGTGCGCAGGCGGGGCAGGGCCGAAGCCGAGCGGCGTGCCCTGCAACTGCTGGAGCGGGTGGGCATCGCCGAGCAGGCCGGGAAATTCCCTGGCCAACTCTCGGGTGGCCAGCAGCAGCGAGTGGCGATCGCTCGCTCACTCTGCATGGATCCCAAGCTGATGCTGTTCGATGAGCCCACCAGCGCCCTGGATCCGGAGATGGTGCGCGAAGTGCTGGAGGTGATGCAGGGCCTGGCTGCCGATGGGATGACGATGGTGGTGGTGACCCACGAACTGCGATTTGCCAGGCAGGTGGCTGATCGGGTGGTGCTGATGGCGGAGGGCTCGGTGGTTGAGATCGCTCCGCCTCTGCAGTTCTTCAACAACCCAGGCAACGAGCGCACCCGCCGCTTTCTCGATCAGATCCTCTGATTCGGCCGAACACTCACAGGCTGTCAAGGTCATCGCCAGCCTCAATGTTTTCACGGATACCGCGGTTGATCGGGCTCACCAGCAACTTATCCACCCGTTTTCCATCCATGTCCACAACTTCAAAGCGATAGCCCTGCCATTCAAAGTGGTCACTCTCACGGGGGATACGCTCCAACACATGCATAACAAAGCCGGCGAGGGTGTGGTACGGGCCCTCCTGTTCGATGCCGAAGATGTCGTGATCGATGAGTTCGGTGAAAGCATCCAGATCCAGGCCTGCGTCGACCAACCAGGACCCGTCTTCCCGGGTCACCACCAGGGGCTCCTCCTCATCGTCCACCGAGGGAAGATCCCCCACAATGCCCTCCATCAGATCGTTCAGCGTGACCAGGCCCTCAACCCCACCGAACTCATCGGTCACCAGAGCGATGTGAATGCCACTGCGCTTGAACTGCTCGAGCACCGAGAGTGCCCGGGTGCTTTCCGCCACAAAAAGAGGTGGCTGGAGGAGCTCCTCAAGGTTGATCGGCTCGCCGGTGAGCTTGGCGAACAACAGGTTTCGGACCCTCACCACACCAAGACAATCGTCAAGACTTCCCCGTCCCACAGGAAAGCGGGAATGGGTGCTTTCCAGAACTTCCTGGAGGCTGTCCTCAAGCGGTTCCTCCACATCAAGCCAACAGATGTCGGTCCGGGGAGTCATCAGGGTCTTGATGGTGCGATCGCCGAGCCGCAGAACCCTCTGCACCATGTCGTGCTCCACCTCCTCGAACACTCCGGAATCGGCGCCCTGACGGATCAACGCCTTGATCTCGTCTTCGGTGATGTCGGGTTCCTTGTTGGTGGAGACCCCAAGCAAGTTCAGCAGGGCATCGGTGGAATTGCTCAGCAGGTGGACCACCGGAGCACTCACCCTTGAGAGCCAGCGCATGCTGGGAGCCATGGTGCAGGCCAATTCCTCAGGGTTGGCCAGGGCCAGCCGCTTGGGAACCAGTTCACCGATCACCACAGAAAGGAAGGTGATCACCGCCACCACAACCACAAAGCTGAGGGCTTCGCTGTAGGGGGCGACCAGCGGCATTCCCTCCAGGAGCGGTGAGAGTTCCCGTGACACCGTGGCGCCACCGACGGCGCCACTGAGGATTCCGATCAGGGTGATGCCCACCTGAACTGTGGACAGCAGCTCGTTCGGGTGATCCGCGAGTCGGATGGCAACCCTTGCTGAGCGGCGACCTCGTTCAGCCAGCTGCTGGAGCCGGTGACGCCGGGCAGAGACGATCGCGATTTCGGAACCGGAGAAGAGACCG
This sequence comes from Cyanobacteriota bacterium, assembly GCA_035285465.1. Lineage (GTDB taxonomy): Bacteria > Cyanobacteriota > Cyanobacteriia > PCC-6307 > Cyanobiaceae > UBA5018. Next base: position 14,745 of record JAYKHC010000001.1, on the reverse strand, counting down.
TTGGCAACGATCAGCAGCAGGATGATCAGGATCTCCAGCGCCAAGAAGGGAGTGGTCTCCAGGTATGGCGCTCCAATCTACAGGGATTTGCCATGGAAAAACCCCCCGCTCTGTTCAGCTTCCCGGAAGCTTCCGTAAAGCATCGGCCGCTCCCATCACCACCAGCAGCTCACCCTTCTCCATCACATGAGAGGCGGGTGGGTTCACAGTCAGGTCGTTGTCAGGACCGCAGGCCAGCACACTCACGTTGAAGTTCTTGCGCAGGTTGAGATCCCGTAGCGACTGACCCACAAAGGAGCTGGGAACCCGGATCTCCTCGATGCTGTTGCGATCGTCGAGCCGAAGCCTGTCCAGCAGATTGGGGCGCACCAGCTCCATGCCCAGTCGCATTCCCTGCATCTTGGACGGGAAAACCACCCGATCGGCTCCCACCCGCTGCAGCATTTTCATGTGCAGATCGGTGGTGGCCCTGGAGATCACCTGCTTCACCCTGCTCCCGGGAGCGTCCTTGGCGATCAGCGTGGCGGTGATGCTCACCCCGAGCGGTTCACTGATCGCCACAACAACGGTGCCCATGTCAAGCACGCCGGCAGCCCGCAGAGCTTCCTCATCGGTACAGTCCACAACCCTCGCTTCAATCGATGGGTCGATCTGGCGCAGGGCATCGATGGCCCGCTGATCATTGTCAATGGCCAGAACATCGGCACCACTGCGCATCAGCTCCTCGATCACAGCCGACCCGAAACGGCCCACGCCGATCACCGCGAAACCGCTCGGATCAGGCTCCTGTTCAGGTCGCCACTGCCACCAGGAAGGAAAGTTCGTCATTGCGGATCAGAGAAACACCTCCTCTCGGGGATAACCGACCCGATCGGGTGGCCGGTTCCCATACAGAGCAGCCAGCAACAGCATGATGCCCAGCCGGCCCACGAACATGCCCACCATCAGGACGAGTTGTCCCCAGCGATTGAGCTCCGCTGTGACCCCAAGATCCAGACCAACGGTGCAGAAGGCGGACATACAGGTGAACAGCTTCTCAAGAAAACTGAAACCGACGCCGGCCTCGTCGCGGGCGGCTGTGGAACCGATGCCGAGCAGCAGCGCCATCAGCAGCACAAACAGGCCTGAGGCCAGAGCCACACCCACCGCCTTGAGCAACAGATCCCCCGGCACCAGCCGGTTTCGGATCACCACCTGCTTGCGACCCTCCAGGGTCGACTTGGTGGCTCCCATCAGCAGGGCAAAGGTGGTGGTCTTGATGCCTCCTCCGGTGCCTCCAGGACTGGCGCCGATGAACATCAGCACGATCATCATCAGCAAGCCGGCTTCCGAGAGGGTTTCCACCGACAGAGGGACGGTGTTGAAGCCCGCGGTGCGGGTGGTGATCGACTGAAACAGAGTGGCCTGAAGCCGCTGGCTGAAATTGAGTTCCTGGATCACACCATCGAGGGCAAACTGCTCGGTGAACAGAAGTCCCAGAGCCCCGATCACGATCAGCAGCAGGGTGCTTCGCAGCACGAGTCGGGTGTGAAGACTGAGGCGACGCAGACGGGCCAGCCGAAAGCGGTTGGCCCAGACATCGTTGATCACCCTCCAGCCGATCCCACCGATCACAATCATGGTGGCGATCACTCCATTGACCACCGGGTTGTCGCGATAAGCCATGAGGTTGTCGTTCCAGAGCCCGAATCCGGCGTTGTTGTACGCACTGATGGAATGAAACAACGAAGCCCAGAATCGCTGGAGCGGACTGTCGATGTCGGTGAACCCGAAGCCGTAGAGAACCACGGTCCCCAGCCCCATCACGAAGAAGCCGGCGATCAGGATGCTGTTGAACGTGGGTCCGATGCCTCCAACGCCGAATTCATCAAGAGCCCGGCCCCGATCCAGCCGGTGACGCAGCCCGGATCGCCCCTGCACAAAGCCCTGCAGAAAGGTGGTGATCGCCATCAGCCCCAGCCCGCCGGTGATGATCAGGCCCGCCAGGGCAACCTGCCCGATCGCGGTGAGATCCCGGCTGATGTCAATGATCGAAAGACCGGTCACGGTGATCGCTGAGGTCACCGTGAACAGGGCTTCCCAGAGTCCAACCTCATCCGTGGAGCAGATCGGGCTGGCCAGAACGAACGTGCCGAGCAGGATCACAAGGCTTCCGGTCACCACCGCGAACTGCGGCACCGTCAGTCTCTGGCGCCAGTTCGGGAAGGCTCGCAACGGAGACAGGACGTTGTAGCCGGCCATCGGCCACGCAGGGTTCTGGCTCTGAAACCTAGAGGAGGGCAGGCCTGTCTCTAGCCTTGCAAGGTGAATGGTGCCTTGATGCAGGATCTGATCGCCCGTCTCCCCGTGCTGATCGGTTCAGCGGTGGAAGCCAATCCTCTGATGGGGTATGTGGTGATTGCGGCAGTGATGCTGCTGGAGAACGTCTTCCCGCCCATACCGTCAGAGCTGGTCATGCCCCTGGGCGGCTTCTACGTTCAACAGGGAAAACTTGAACTGGTGCCGGTGATTCTGGCCGGCCTGATCGGCACCGTCCTGGGTGCGTGGTTCTGGTACGGAATCGGCAGGTTGATCAACGAACAGCGGATCGAACGCTGGCTTGATCGCCACGGTCGCTGGATCGGCATCAGCGCCGCGGATCTGAATCGCAGCCGTCGCTGGTTCCTCCGCCATGGCACGGCTGTCGTGTTCTGGGGCCGCATCATTCCCGGAGTCCGCACTCTGGTTTCGGTACCGGCCGGTATCGAGCTGATGCCTCAGCTGTCCTTTCTGGCATGGACCACAGCCGGAAGTCTGGTCTGGGTGGTTGTGCTCACTCTTCTCGGTCAGGGCCTCGGGCAGGGCTACCAGACCGTCGAGCTTTGGATCGACCCCTTCAGCAAGCTGGTCAAGATCCTGCTGATTCTGGCGGTCCTGGTGGCGGCGGGTTGGATCGGGCTTCGGGTCATTCGGCAACAGGGCCGACGCTGAGCTTGTCAGAACCGGGCAGGTCGAGGGATGAACCCGCGACCGACGGCTCCTCAACGCTCACCCCGGCAACGATCACGACGCCAACCATGAGCATCGATAAGACCGCCACAACAGCCCCGGCCAGCCAGCCCACATGAGGTTGAGTCTGATCCGGGGGGGGAAGAGCGGTGCCGCAGTCGGCGCAGACCAGTCCCGAACGATCCAGGGGCGATCGTGCCGGCACACGGCAGAAGCAACGGGGACAGGCCATCAGCCAGCACAGATGAGACAGTTGGTGTACCGCTAAGCCGTCGGCCGTGCAGGCGGCTGTAGCCATTCCATCCGTTCCGGGGCTTCATGGCCTGGCATCCGCACCTCTGGCACCCCACCACTCAGGTGGCCACAGCCCCTGAGCCGCTCAGGGTGGCTTCCGCTCAGGGGGCTGTGTTGGCGCTGGAGGATGGTCGGCTGCTGATCGATGCGATCAGCAGCTGGTGGGTGACCCTCCACGGCCACAGCGAGCCCGGGATTGCTGCTGCGATTGCGGCACAGGCTCAGGTGCTGGAGCAGGTGATCTTCGCCAACTTCAGCCACGCTCCGGCTGAACGCCTGGCCGGGCGACTCGCGGATCTCACCGGGCTGGAACGGCTGTTCTTCTCAGACAATGGATCCACGGCGGTGGAAGTTGCCCTGAAGATCGCCTGGCAATGGTGGGGTAACCGCGGCGAACCTCGCCACCAGCTGATCGCCTTTGAGGGGGCTTATCACGGTGACACCGTCGGGGCGATGGCCCTCGGCGAGCGATCTCACTACACCGCGCCGTTCGAAGCCTTGCTGTTCCAGGTGGCGCGAGCGCCCTGGCCCGCCAGCTGGGATGGAGATACAACGGTGGAGCGGCGGGAGTCAGCAGCGCTGGCAGAACTGGAGAGGCTGCTGGAAACACCCACGGCCGCCGTGATCCTGGAACCACTGATTCAAGGGGCCTCGGGCATGGCCATGGTGAGACCGACCTTTCTCAGAGAGGTGGAACGACGGGTCAGGGCCAGCGGTGCCCTGCTGATCGCAGATGAAGTGATGACGGGTTTCGGCCGCTGCGGTGAGCTGTTCGCCTCCCTGGGCGCCGGACTGAAACCCGACCTGATGGCTCTTTCCAAGGGACTCACCGGTGGGTTCCTGCCGATGGGAGTGACGATGGCCCGCGAACACCTCTACCAGGCCTTCATCGGTGAAGATCCTGCCCTGACGTTCTTTCACGGGCACAGTTTCACGGCCAATCCCCTCGGTTGTGCGGCAGCCCTGGCCAGTCTGGACCTGCTTGAGGCCAACCCCGAAGCCTTCCAGGGCTTTGAGGCCCGCCACCGGCCGAGGCTGAACGAACTGGCCAGCTTCGATCACGCGGTGATCCATCCACGATGCCGGGGCACGATCGCAGCGTTTGACCTGGTGGTGGATCAGCCTGGATACCTGAACAGCATCGGGCGTGAACTGCAACGTCGCTGCCTGGCGATGGGAGTGTTCCTGAGGCCCCTGGGGAATGTGGTGTACCTGCTGCCGCCGCTGTGCCTCAGCGATACCCAGCTGGATCAGTGCTACGAAGCGATCCGGGTCTCACTGAGAGGCCTCTGATCAGGTGAACTGCATCGAGAAAGGTGGATGTTCAGACCCCCTGCTGCAGCGGCTGATCTCCTCCCTCATCCTTGTTGCCGATGACCAGGCGAAGCAGGATCGGAGCCAGGAACGTGGTGCCGATCACCATCAACAGAATGCCTGCCTCCAGCTCCGGGGTCAGCAGACCGGCCTGAGTTCCAAGCCCCAGGAAGATCAGCCCCACCTCACCGCGAGGCATCATCCCCAGCCCGACCACCAGACGATTGGTGGGGGTGTTGCTGAGATAGCTCCAACCTGCAGCGACCTTTCCAACAACGGCGACCACAAGCAGGAAGAGGGCCACGACCAACCCTTCATGATTGGAGGGATCGAACGGATTCAGCACCGAAAGGTCCATCCCGGTACCGATCAACACGAAGAAAACAGTGGCAAACAAAGCCACCAGAGGTTTCACAGAAGCATCAATGTCATGCGAATGGCGGGAAGCCGAGAGAATCAGACCCGCCGCGAAGGCTCCCAGAGCCGCCTCAAGACCGATGGCCTGTGCGGCAAAGCATCCGAGGGTCAGCACGACGAAACTGGCCACCACCACATCACCGGGAGCCTGGAGTTGATCGACCAACCAGTCGAAGGCGGGCGCTGCCGTTCGGCTGAGCACGATTGCCACCACCACGAACACCACCGCCGCCAGGCAGAGCTTGATGATGGGTCCAGCGCTCAGCGACCCACCACCGGCGACCGCAACGACGACAGCCAGAATCACGATTCCGAGGATGTCGTCAAGCACGGCCGCGCCGATCACGATCTGCCCCTCCTTGCGCTTGAGCCACTGGAGCTCTCCGAACACGCTGGCTGTGATGCCGATCGAGGTGGCAGTCATCGCCGCTCCCGCGAACACGGCAGGAACGAGGGGCACGTGGAAAATCAGCATCAACCCGGCAGTCCCGAGGGCGAAGGGCAGGACGACCCCTGTCACGGCCACGGTGGTGGCCTGAACGCCGACAGCGACGAGCTCATCAAGCTCACTCTCGAGTCCTGTGAGGAACAACAGGGCGTACAGTCCGATCTGGGAGACGGACTGGAGGCTCGGGAAGGTTTCGTTGTAAACGCCCCGGATGTCGTCCGGGCTGATCGAGGCGAGGGATGACAACAGATCGGTCGCCAGTTGCCCCAGTTGTGCCTGAGATTCGGGTGGAACGATCAGATGGAAACCCGACACCCCGATCAACACCCCGGAAACCAGTTCCCCAAGGATGGTGGGAAGTTGCAGTCTCACCATCAATTCGGCGGCAGCGCGGGCTGCCACGAAGATCACAACAAAACGGCCGACCTGGATGAGGGTTTCGGCCACATCCAGCTGATGGGGACTGATCTCCACCAGGAGTGACATGGGAGAAAGCATCAGGGAAAGAAAAGGGGGGTATTCATAGAGTGACTTTGGGCCAGCTGGGGAAAACCCTCATGCCGCAGACCGCATCTCCCCACCCTATCGACCCAATGACCTGAAAAAACGGCTAAAACGAACACATTTCAACAGTGTCCTGACTTGGACACAATAGACCAAGCACATGCAGTTCGCCGTCTCGCTCTCTGGGACGGACCCCCTTCCAACCAGCTAACACTGATCCACTGATTTCGATGCCATGGAATTCCTCAACGACAAAAAGTTCCTGGATGGCATCCACGGCTACGAACGTCAGCTGGCAAAGCTTCTGGCTGTTCTGCTCGCTGTTGTCCTGGGGGTGGCCACCTTCTACCTGATCGTGGAAACCGGCGCCAATGTGTTCCGATTCCAGATCAACTGGTTCGATGGAGGGTTAATCAAGCTCCTCGACCGCCTGCTGCTGATTTTCATCGCACTGGAAGTCCTTCAGAACATCACGGCTTACCTGCGCGATCAGGTCGTGCAGATTGAACTGGTTCTGCTTACAGCCCTAACCGCCGTAGCCAGAAAGGTGATTGTTCTGCCCCCGGGCACCGACTACAAACCTCAACTGATGCTTGGGTTCGGAGTGATTGCTGTGGGGCTTTCAATTGCGTATTGGCTGGTGAGGAATGCCCGCTCACAACTCAACGATGACCAAGCCAATCTGTAAGCGCACTCTCCCGGGAAGCGAGAACACATATGGAACCGGGGATTCATTCAGCATGATCCCTTGGAGATTTTTGTAATCGTTCGAATCTTCAGATTGCTTCGAGGATGACATCCATTCGATTGCTTGAACTGTTGCTGCTGATGGCGGCTCTAGCCGGATTTCTCGGGCTGCTGCTACGGCGGAATCTGTTTCTCAAAGTCTTAGCGATGGATGTTCTGGGGAGTTCCGTTGTTGGGCTCTTTGTTCTCTTTTCGGCACGCTCTGGCTTGCGCAGTCCGATTCTTCAGCTTCCTGGGAGGGCTGCAGCCTTTGCTGATCCCGTCCCCCAGGGGGTGATTCTCACCGCGATTGTGATCGGTTTATCAATCCAGGCTCTCCTGCTGGTTGTGGTCACCCAACTGGCGCAAATGGACCCCAGTCTTGATACCGACAGTTTCGATCAGAGGACAACCGAGTGATCGAGCCCATCTCCCCATTCTCAGATCCACTGGCGCTCTGGCTCAGTGCCTGGCTGCTGTTCCCTTTCCTGGCTGCGTTTCTTGCAGCGCTTCGAGCCGACCTCGGCAAGGGTCTGATTCTTCTCTCCTGCCTGGGAACAGCAGCTGTGGCAGGCGGATGTCTGCCTGGCGACAGAGCCACCGAGTTGTCCCTTCTGGGTGAGCTGGGGGTGTCGTTGCTGGTGGACCGACTGGCCGGCTGGTTTCTGCTGCTCAACGCCCTGCTGTTTGCCGCCGTCGTGCTGGAGGGTTGGGACCGGCCGCAGTTTCAGGCCAGACCCATGCTGCTGCTGGTGCTTCAGGGCGGGCTTTCTGTGAGCTTCGTGGCCACCGACCTGATCAGTTGGTACGTGACTCTGGAACTCGTGGGAGTCGCAGCATTTCTGCTGGTGGTTCTACCTCAGCGGGACGCCACGCTCTGGGTCAGCCTGCGCTACCTGCTGGTGAGCAACACAGCCATGAACCTGTACCTGATCGGTGCTGGGCTCATCTACGTGCAGCAGGAAAGTTTCAGGCTCTCTGCCCTCGATGGCCTGCCGTTCGGGGCTCCCCAGGTGTTTCTGTTGATCGGGTTGTTCACCAAGGCCGGGGTTTTTGTGGCCGGTCTGTGGTTGCCCCGCACCCATTCCGAAGCCCCAGCTGAAATCTCTGCCCTGCTCTCCGGCGTGGTGGTGACCGGTGGTGTCGTCCCCTTGTTGCGTCTTGCTGCCACCGATGCCGTGCTGTTCAGCGCCATTCGCTGGGTGGGCATGGCCAGTGCAGTGCTGGGGGTGGTGTACGCCCTGAATACCGGAGATGCCAAACGTCTGCTGGCCTGGAGCACCCTCTCGCAGATGGGGTTGGTGGTGCTCTCACCCCTCAGCGGGGGTGCCATGGCCCTGGGTCATGGTCTGGCCAAAGGGGCCCTGTTTCTCTCCGCCCGTCAATTCCCCACCCGTGATCTGAAGGAATGGCGGTCCCAGGCGTTGACAGCGGTGCCGCTCGCGGTGGTGTGGCTGGCATCGCTCTCGATCGCCGGACTGCCACCGCTTGCGGGCTTTGCCGCCAAGAAGCAGCTGGATGGGGCGCTACCTGGGTCCTGGTCATCGATGGTGATGCTGGTATCGGTGGGCACCGTGGCGGTGTACGCCCGTCTCTGGACTGTGGAGCTGGAACGGAAGCCCCTGCCCCCGCGGCAGGCCGAGCCGCTGCTGCCGCGGCTGCTGGCCTTCGGGCTGCTGCTGCTCCCCCTGGGCGTGGGCGCCGAACTGATCGCACCCACCGGGTCGCTGGCTCCCACCCTGCTCAGCACCGGGCTGGTGTTCGGGGCCGGTCTGCTGCTCCACCGGCTGCTGCAACCGCTGCGCCCGCTGCCCTTACCCATGCTCGAGCGCCTGGATCAGCTCCTGGGCGGGGCGGTGATGCTCGGCGCAGGACTGCTGGCGGCCTTCACCGGAGGGTTCGCGTGATCACCTGGCTGTTGAGCACCGGCTTTCGAGTGCTGCTCTGGTTCCTGCTCACCTCCGATGGCACGGTGGTGAATCTGTTGATCGGCCTGGGGCTGGCCGTTTCACTTCCTCGTGCCGGTTCTGGTCGGTGGCCGGCGCGCCGGCTGGGCAAGGTGATCCTTCAGAGTCTCGTGGCCATTCCCCGGGCCTATGTTGAAGCCCTGGCCCTGATCTTCGCGCCCGCAGAGCAAGAACGGTTCACCGTTCAATCAGGGAGTGGCAGCTCCTCTCCGCTGGTGGTGTTTCTGGAGGTTTTCGCCATCACCCTCACCCCGTTCACCATCGTGCTCGGGGTGCAGGCAGACGCCGATGCACTCCGCTACCGGGTGCATCAGGTGCTTCCCCGTCGCTCCGCCGGCGCCGTCAGCAGGATGACCTCGCCATGACTGTTCTGATCTGGGGAATGGTGCTGGCTCTGCTGATCCCGATCGCCCACGTCTGCCGCCCCTGCAGCGTGTGGGAGCGGATGGCCGCTCTCAGCAGCATCTCCTCGAAGGTGGCCCTGATCATCCTGGTGGTGGCCGTCATCCGCAGCGACTGGATGATCGGCCTGGTCGGAGCGATTGCCCTGAGCACGGGCAATGCCGGCATCCTGCTGCTGGCCAATGTGCTGCGCGAGGTGGAGCGATGACAGACGTCAGTCCACCCATCCAGCTTCTCAGCCTCGTGCTGCAGGGGGTGGGGCTCGTGCTCTGGTTCTGGGGAACCTGGCCCTTGCTGGAACGCGGAAGTCTGTTGCGGAAGCTCCACAAACTCTCGGTGGCCGACACGCTCGGCTCGGCGCTCATTCTGCTGGGCCTTCTGCTGAGAATCCCCCGACAGTGGCCCCTGCTCTGCCTGGCGATGCTGGGTCTGGTGCTGTGGAACACGATCTTCGGCTACGTGCTGGCCAACTGCTCACTCAGCCGTGAGCAGCGGCTCAGGGAAGGCCTGAAACCATGAACAACCCGCTGTCACTGGCTGGCGACCTTGATCTCCTGTTGCCGATCACGGCCCTGTTCCCGATCACCGCAATCCTGTTGGTCACCCAGGACAACCCTTACCAGACCCTTGTTCTGCGAGGCATCCTCGGCTCGGTGGCCACGCTGCTCTTCGCCCTGCTCGGTGCTCCAGATGTGGCCCTCACCGAGGCACTGGTGGGCACTCTGCTCTCCACAACGCTGTATGCCGTGGCCCTGCGATCGGCCATGGCGCTGCGCCTTCATGACCGTCGACCGCCCGATGCGTCGACAGGCCTCGACTCGGAGGTCGAGCAGCTGGCGGAGTGGATCAGCCCACTGCATCTGAGATTGCGGTTGGTCTCGGATCCCCCTGCTGACGCGATGGCACCGCGGGGACTTCATGGCTGGCTGGAGTCGGAGCGACGTCTGGTGCTGCGGCAACCTGGCCTGGCAAGGAGGCTCCAGGCCTGCCGGGGTTATCAGCTCTGGATCGAGCAGGGAGGCGAACTGGTGATCGCCGAGGAGGACCAGCCTTGACCTGGCTTGTGATCGTGGCGGCAGTGGCGCTGTTTGCTTCACCACTGACCACCGCTCTGCCTGCTGCGAGGACGGTGACCGAGATCGTGCAGACCCTTTCCGATCAAACCCAGGTTCCCAACCTGGTGTCCGGGGTGATTCTCCACGCCCGTCTGTTCGACACGATCTCGGAGGTGGTGGTGTTCACCCTGGCGGCTCTGGGGGTGCGGTATCTGCTGGCAGGGGAACCGACGCGGCGCCAGATCCGGGCCCTTGAGGATCCCCCTTCGGTGGTGCTCTGTGAACTCGGTGCCACCATCTCAGGGCTGATCGCCGTGGAACTGGCGCTGCGAGGGCACCTCACCCCCGGGGGCGGTTTTGCGGCCGGAGTCGCGGGAGGCACGGGGGTGGGACTGTTGTTGATCAGCGGTGGGGCGAACCGGGCTGAACAGCTCTACCGCCGCTACAGGGCCGATCTGATTGAAAAGCTCGCCGTGCTCGGATTCATCGTGGTGGCCTTTCTGCTGCTCAACAACCTGGATCTGCCTCCTGGTGAGTCCGGAACGATGCTGAGTGGGGGTTGGATTCCTGTTCTCAATGGGCTGGTGACCATCAAGGTGACCCTGGGGTCGTGGGCCATGGTTCAGCTGTTTGTCCGCTATCGGGGTGTGCTCTGAACCGAGCCTGAGCCAGCGCCCCCATTTCGGTTCGGTCTGCTCCTAAGGTTCCGCGCCAACCATTGCCCGTCGCGATGACAACCGCATCGACGCCCCCCCGGGGCCAAGCGCTGCGGGTGCTGAACCACATCAGCACCAACAACATCAAGGGAGATCTGTTCGGCGGTGTGACCGCCGCTGTGATCGCGCTGCCCATGGCCCTGGCCTTCGGTGTGGCCTCGGGCGCCGGTGCTGCCGCTGGCCTCTGGGGTGCTGTGCTGGTGGGTCTGTTCGCCGCCCTGTTCGGCGGCACCCCCACGCTGATTTCCGAGCCCACTGGGCCGATGACGGTGGTGATGACGGCGGTGATCGCCAGCCTCACCGCCAGCGATCCCGAGAACGGCCTGGCCATGGCCTTCACCGTGGTGATGCTGGCGGGTGTGTTCCAGATCGCCTTCGGCTTCCTGAAGCTGGGCCGCTACATCACCCAGATGCCCTACACGGTAATCTCGGGCTTCATGAGCGGGATTGGCTTCATCCTGATCATTCTTCAGCTCGGGCCCTTCCTGGGTCAGGCCATCCCCAAAGGGGGGGTGATGGGCACCCTGCAGGCCCTGCCTCAGCTGATCGCCAACGCCCGGCCTGGCGAGGTGGTGCTCGCCGTGGTCACCCTGGCGATCCTCTGGCTCACCCCCGGCAAGATCAAGAAGATCGCCCCCCCGCAGCTGATCGCGCTGGTGATCGGCACCATCCTGTCGCTGAGCTTGCTGAAGGGCAGCGGCGAAGAGATCCGCCGTATCGGCGAGATTGCCTCGGGCTTCCCCCAGCTACGCACGCCGTATTTCGATCTGCCGCACCTCAGCAAGATGCTGATTGATGCAGCGGTGCTGGGCATGCTCGGCTGCATCGACGCCCTGCTCACCGCTGTGATTGCCGACAGCATCACCCGCACCGAGCACAACTCCAACAAAGAACTGATTGGTCAGGGCCTGGGCAACTTGGTGTCGGGCCTGTTTGGTGGTCTTGCCGGTGCCGGCGCCACCATGGGCACCGTGGTGAACATCCAATCGGGCGGCCGCAGTGCCCTCTCGGGCATCAGCCGGGCCGTGATCTTGATGGTGGTGATCCTCGCCCTCACCGGCGTGGCTGCTCAAATTCCCCAAGCCGTGCTGGCCGGCATCGCCCTGAAGGTGGGTGTCGACATCGTGGATTGGGGCTTCATCAAGCGCGCCCACCGCATCTCGATCAGCGGCGCGCTGATCATGTATCTGGTGATCGCCCTCACCGTGCTGGTGGATCTGATCGCGGCCGTGGGCATCGGCGTGTTCATCGCCAACATCCTCACGATCGACAAGATGAGTGAGCTGCAAAGCAATAACGTGAAGTCGGTGAGCACCGGCGATGGCGCTCTCGACATCAGCGATGAGGAGCGCCGCCTGCTAGATCAAGGCCGCGGACAGGTGCTGTTGTTCCAGCTCAACGGCGCCATGATCTTCGGGGTGGCCAAAGCGATCGGCCGTGAACACAACGCCATTGGCGATTGCAAAGCCGTGGTGTTTGATCTCACCGAGGTGTCGCACCTGGGCGTGACCGCAGCTTTGGCGGTGGAAAATGCCGTGGAGGAAGCGATCGAAAAAAGCCGCGAGGTGTTTGTAGTGGGCGCCAGTGGTACCACTCAGCGACGGCTAGAAAAGCTTGGTCTTTATAAAAAGGTGGCAGCTGAACGCACAAGTATCAGTCGTCGTGATGCCCTGAAGCAGGCCGTAAACAGCCTGGCGTAAAAAGAAAGGCTAATCCCAATTAGACAACCAACAACCAGCAAGATGTCACTCCTCTTTCATGCCATAAGATGATTTAAGTCAACGCCTCCAAGAGGGTCACGATCACTCGTTACCTATCAGGAAGCAGGTTAATCACCATGGGCAGCATTAATCACCTGGCTTCACACTGGCGAACAAGCCCACCGTGAACCCAGTTTGAGCCGGGGGTCAGCGGCATAGGAACTTAGCAAAGACTGCATTCAAATAATCCATAACACTTGCCTCGCTTGCCGTGTCGACCTGATCGGTCGAATCAAGGCCGCTATTAACCTGGCTAATCAAGGTGATCAAAGTTGCTGAATCAATCGCCTAAATCGAGCCACCGCCTTGGCGATTTGCTTAATATTTGCTCACCGCAATAAAATCGTACGATGACCTTGCCGCAGAAAATCAATCGAGGAGGCAGCGACGCAATTAGTCTGCACATGCAAGCCATCAGTCGTATTCCGCTCCTCTCCACCAATCAGAAAAGGCCATTGCTGCTCAAAGTGCAAAAGGATCTCAAGGTAACGTACAAGCTAAGGAAGAAAAGTTTGAAAAACCGGCTAAAGTTACTGTGAAGATTCAAAAGCCAGTAAAAGCTGAAAAGCCAGTCAAACCTGAGAAACCTGCTACTAAGCCAGAAAAGGCTGAAAAACCTGCTAAAGATAAGAGTCATTCTCAAGCTGCTGAACATGCAAGTGAAACAGCTAAGAAACACGCTGCTCCAAATGCCGCAGTTCATGCTGTTCCGACTAAAATGGAAGAGCCTGTAGCAAAACCTGTTACTGAAGAACCTAAAGAAGAAGTTGTAGTTCCTGTTGAGGAAGAAAAAACAGAAGTTATTGAAATTGAAGTTCCAGTTACAACGAATCCTGAAGAGGATAAAAAGGAAGATTCAGTAACAGATAATGAGGATGCTACTCGTAAAGAGGATATCGAATATGCTTCAGATGAAGATGCGGTTAAAGAAGACGATGAAGATTCCGAAGATGAAGCAGTTCAAGAGGAAAATGAAGATAATCCAGTAAAAGAAGAAGACAAGACAGATGTTATTGCTGACGATGAGGCAGTAAAAGAGGACGATGAAGCTGAGAATGGAGAAGACCATTCTGACGAAGAAGATTCTGAAGACACAAAAGAAAAGTTAGAAAACAAATCTCTTCAAAACAAAATCAACTCTAATGCGTTTGAGCGTTCAAATGAAAACGCAAAAATGCATGCTGCTGCAAATGCTGCAGTACATGCTGATGCTGAAGTAACAGAAGAAACACCAGCGACTGAAGAAGAAGTAACAGAAGAAGCGCCGGCAACTGAAGAGACTACGACTGAAGAAGAAGTAACAGAAGAAGCGCCGGCAACTGAAGAGACTACAACTGAAGAAGAAACTGAAGTTCAAGAAAACAAATCTCTTCAAAACAAAATGAATTCTAATGCATCTGAGCGTTCAAATGAAAACGCAAAAATGCATGCTGCTGCAAATGCTGCTGTACATGCTGAAGAAGTAACAGAAGAAGCACCAGCAACTGAAGAAACTACGACTGAAGAAGAAGTAACAGAAGAAGCACCAGCAACTGAAGAAACTACGACTGAAGAAGAAGTAACAGAAGAAGCACCAGCGACTGAAGAGACTACGACTGAAGAAGAAGTAACAGAAGAAGCACCAGCAACTGAAGAGACTACGACTGAAGAAGAAGTTTCTGCACTTTTGAACAAGATTCGTTCATTAGCATCCGAGCACGCTTCTGAAAATGCAAAGTTACATGCAGCTATTAACGCGGCAATCTTAGCAGTTGAAGATGTTTTAGAAGAAGATGCTTCAGAAGTTGTTGAAATACCTGCAACTAAAGAAGATACAACTGAAAATACAGTTGAAATCACAGTAGAAACGGCAACAAAATAGTAATAATGAAGTCAGGGATACGCGGTCCCTGGCTTTTTTTATTGAAATAAACTTTTATAAGTCTTCGGAAAAATTTATAAGTCTTCAAACGTTTTTATAAGTCCTCAAAAAAATTTATAAGTCTTGGAATGGTTTTTATAAGTCTTCAGCTTTTTAGACATCTCCATGCAATGACTATATATTCCAACGTTTTCTTTTATATGTTCAGGGAAGTATATTCATAAAGACGCAAGGAGGTGGGATAGTTGCTACAAAAAGGTGATGTTGCACCCGATTTCACGTTACCATCTACA